>JAEPQP010000067.1 GCA_017640485.1 Phycisphaerales bacterium
ACCTCGCTCGCATCATCCCCCGAAGAAGACTGGTACACATACTCCGGACCCGGAAGCCCCTCATACACAACCTTCCCAAACAATGCTTTGACGCTGAACTCCGCGTACCCCTCCTCATACTCCCAGAGCCCGTACTCCCCGCCCCGACCATACACCAGCACCGCATCATTCTTCGGACCGATCGCAACCACCCCGTGCTGAACGCCATCCGCTCCACGCTCAAGATCAAACCCCGTCTCAATCCGAACAATGGTTTTCTCGCTCGTCAAGTGACGAAGCACCACCACCCCGTCCGCATACAACACCCCCACCGTCCGGTCCCGGCTGCTCGGAGTCAGATCCACAACCGCGACACCGCTACGCCCGAACTTGTGCGACCGCACCAAGAACCGACCATCCCCAAAGCGATCACGCTCATCGAGCGCCACATGCCAAGACTGCACACCCCCGTTGCTGTCCCCGATCAAAACCGTCTGCCCACCCAGCGCCATCTCCACCACTTCAACCGTCAGCCCATCCCCAATCGCCTGGACACGCTCCCGAAACACAAACCCGCTCCGCTCGCGCCCGTACCGATCCATCGCCCCATCAACATAGACCGCAAACACCTGCTTCCCGTCCGCGCTGACCTTGAGCCCCACCGGATCCTCATCCCCATCGAGCATAAACGAAGTCTGCCGCAGCCGCGTCCTCGGCTCACCTCCACCCAAAGGCCGAGTCGTCCGCACACTGCTCACCACCACCGTCCGATCCTCGCGCAGCGCCGCGAGCACCGTCTTCCCAGTCGGATCAACCTGGTAATCAACGAGCACAACTTCGCCCTCACCATCCGTGAGCTTGAGTGGCTCCCCAAACGACTCTTCAGCCGTCACGCGCCGGACCCGACCATCCTCAAGAACAGTGCTGTACCCAACACCGTCATCCTCAACCTCATCCCCCTCTGCATACAGCTTCGTCGAAAACTCCACCGACCCAAGCCGGACAGTCCCGTCCGCAAAGCCCCGCGCGATCATCTCCCCGTTGCGCGCTGATGACTCACTGATCCCCCAGTCCCCATCAACATCGAGCCCACCGAGCGATTCGTTCGCAAGCAAACCAACCACACGAGCGCCCCCCGAGTCACTCAGGATCGCCGCTTCGCCGTACGGATCAAGATACACCCCGCTCGGCCGCTCAACAATCTCCCCAGAACCATCAAACTTCTCGCCGTGCTCAACACTCCCCGCCGAGAACAAAGGCACAACCACCCAAGCAAGGTACACACAGATCCCCAGCACCGCCGCAAGTACAGCGAACCCCCCAACCGTCACAACAAACTCGGCCGCCGCATCAGTTGCATGCAACCGACGCGACGCCCGAGCTCGTGTTGTACCTTCATCAGATGGATGTCTATCAGAAGTGTCTTTCATGCGGTGATCCGGAACGCATCATACCGCACTTTAGAAGTCATATTCGATCTTCAACGCCTCTAAATCCTCACGCGCAATACTCGCCGGCACAGGGAAGTACCCATCCTTCACCACAATCTCCTGTCCCGACTGCGAGAACACCATTTTGATGAACTCCGCACGCAACGGATCAGTGATCCCAGTGGTTGGATCCGCATTCACATACAGGTACAAGAACCGTGCGATCGGGTACTCGCCCGAGTACGCATTCTCAGCAGTCGCATCAACAGCCTCATACCCATCCACAGAGATCGGCAAAGCCTTGACACCAGCCGTCTTGTACCCGATTCCCGAGTACCCCATCCCGTACTTATCAGTGGTCACCGCCTGGACAACCGCCGATGAACCTGGCTGCTCGCGAACGCTCGCCTTGTAGTCATTGCCCTGCAGACCAACCTTCTTGAAGTACCCGTAAGTCCCCGAAGCCGAGTTCCGACCGTACAGGTTCACCGGACGCGACCGGTACTCAGCATCTGTCACACCCAGATCACCCCAAGTCAGGTCCTCATCAGCCACAGAGTACACGCGAGTCAGATCCTCGATGCTGATCTCCTCGAGCGGACAATCCTTGTGCACATACACCGCGAGACAATCCACACCCGCGCGGACCGCAAACGGCGGATACCCATTGGCCTCCTCAAACTTGTCCATCTCCGCACCCTTCATCGGACGCGACATAGGACCAAACTGAGCCTGACCCTCGATCAGAGCAGGAGGAGCCGTCGAAGACCCCTTCCCCTCGACCTCGGTCTGGGTCGCCGGGTAGAACTTCTTGAAATCCTCACCCCAGAGGGTCATCAGGTTGTTCATCGTGTCAGAGCCGATCGACTTGATGCTCCCCGAGACACCGCTCGTCGCCTCGTAGACAGGAAGCTCAGGATCGACCCCGCCCCCCATCAAACCGCCCATCGCCGCGAGCGGCATCACAGCAAACCCAACAACCAACGATTTCAATGTCCGTGATTTCATGACAACTCTCCGAGTGTGTATTGTTTCGAGACAGAGCGATATCCTCGCCATACCACAACATTCGCACACCCAGACCCAGAAAGCGAATCCGCACGGATGAAGGTTGTATTAAGGAACTACACAAACCCTGTTATGCATTGCCATCAAAGAGCTTAGCGAACACAGCCAGCAAGCCCGGAGCTTAATTTTCCTCAAGAAGCTCGCCGACCGCCTTCACCAACGCTGGATCCTCAGGAGTCGTCCGAGGCTTATACCTCCCCACAACCTCACCATCCCGATTGACCAAGAACTTATCAAAGTTCCACTCGATCTCCCCACCAATCGGTTCAGGCTGCGAAGTCAACTGCTTGTACAACGGATGGATGTCCTTGCCCTTGACCACGATCTTCGCCGCCATTGGGAAAGATACATCAAACTTCGTCGAGCAGAACTGAGCGATCTCCTCGTTCGTGCCGGGTTCCTGACCACCAAACTCATTCGCCGGGAAACCGATCACCACCAGACCATCCTTCTTGTGTTTGCGGTACATCGCCTCAAGCCCCTCGTACTGAGGAGTCAACCCACATTTACTCGCGACATTGACCATCAACACAACCTGCCCCTTGAAATCCTCGAGCGATTTCTGGGTCCCGTCGATCATCTCAATCTCATACCCCAGCACATAGTTCTTCGGCATCTTCTTCTCCTTGCTCTCAGCAGATCCATCCTTCACCGCGCCGCCCTCATCACCAGGTCCTACCGAGAACCCAACTCCTGCACGCATCTCGACAGCCGCATTCGACGAATCCACTCCACCCGATCCATGAACCGCTGAGGAATACCCAACCAGCAACACCCCCGCAACCACGAGCAAGCCGGAACCAATGAAACCATTATCACAACACAGACGCATAGCACACTTCCTTTCAGACGCCCCTCATCTGTTCCCACTATCATAGTGCTCCCACCATGCCCACACACCCACACCAGCACATCCTCAAAAGAACCGTCCGCTTCACCATCAACTCTGACGGCTCCACACTCGGCAACAACACGACCGCCGGCAAACCATCCATGACCACCCTCGGTCGCTACTACGAACTCCAGATCGCCGTCCAAGGCGCCCCAGACCAATCCACCGGGTACCTCATCGGCATCCAAGAAATCGACGCACTCGTCCGAAACACACTCCTCCCAGTCATCACCGCACAGATCAACGACAACCCATCCATCTCCCCGTCCCTGCTACTCCCAAAGCTCTGGTCAACCACAACCGAGCACCTCAAACCGACACTCCACGCCATCCATTGGCAGCTCACCCCGTACCATTCCATCGAAATGAACAACCAAACACACGACTCCAACGCCGTCCTCCTCCGTCAGACCTTCGAGTTCGCCGCAGCCCACCGCCTCCACTCCCCCAGCATGAGCGATCAAGAAAACGCCGACTTCTTCGGCAAGTGCAGCAACCCCGCCGGACACGGCCACAACTACAAAGTCGAGCCAACCATCCGCATCCCGATCTCCGCCCACACCCCGCAGCTCCAACTCCAGATCGAGCAAGCAGTCAACGACACCATCATCGATCCCCTCGACCACAAGTTCCTCAACACCGACTGCCCCCCCTTCGACCAATCCGCAGACGGCACCATCCCCTCCGTCGAACACATCACGACCCACTGCTACCACCAACTCGCACCCGCCCTCGAATCCCTCGGCTGCACACTCGACCAAATCACCGTCTGGGAAACCGACCGAACCAGCGCGACATACCCCGCATAAATTTCTTCGGATAAGAAATGAACAAGACCTCAAAGACGCTTCTCATCTCTCTCATAGTGATCGCTTTGATTCCAATCACTTGCTGCGGACTCCCATACTCAATCCTTTGGGCTCTCTCACCCATCAACTGGGTCTATGACATTGATGATTCGATTCAATCGCACAACCAAGTTGAGTTCGTTATCTTTTTGAGAGGCGATAACGATTACATGAACGATCACTCTGGATCAAGACGAATCATGTTTAATGCCTACAAAGCAGAGCCAGAGGACCAAGTCAATATCCGTATCCTGGATGTACAAGCAGTTGCTTCAAAGACTGGACCGATTCAAACACATACCAGTAATACATTACCAACAGAGATGCATTTCTACGACATGGATTCTTGGAATCCAAGATTGGCACACTGGGCAGGTGACATAGATTTCAGCATCGAACCTGAATCCCAAGAGACAATTGTTGTCAAAATCAAAATTGAAATCACTACACCGAATAAGGATCCAGAAGTAATTGAGCTTCAATCCACATTCGTACCAAGAAAAATCCCAAAATCAGCGTGGTACTTTATGCCCAGCGCATAAGCACGCTACCTCAAACTCTTACCTATCCTCATTTCGTGACTGGAATCTCAAACCCAAAGCGCATCCTCATTATCCGCCCAAGCGCGCTCGGAGACATCTGCCGTACTACCCCCATTCTCGCCGCGCTCAAGAAGAAATACCCTGATGCCAAAATCGACTGGATGGTCCGAGACACCTTCACCCAAGCAATCGAGCACCACCCCGACCTCAACGAGGTCATCCCATTTGCACGAGCGAAACTGGGTAAGCAATGCCGGAAGTTCAGATTCGCACCGCTCTACAGATGGCTCCGCGAACTCCGCAAAAACAACTACGACATGGTCCTCGATTGCCAAGGACTCGCCCGCTCCGGATTCTTCTCCAGAGCCACCGGAGCGAAGCTGAGATATGGATTCAAGGACTCCCAAGAACTCGGTTGGCTCTTCCACAACAAACGCATCGACGCTCCCAAATCCATGCACACCGTGGACCGTATGCTCGCCCTCGCGCAAGCCGCGGGCGCTGACATCTCCAATCCGGATGTCACCAACTACGCCGGACAAGAAGAGCTCTCGCAAGTCGTGATCGAGTACCCCGAGCCCTACGCCGTCCTCGCCCCCACCTCCGCATGGCCCGCCAAGTGTTGGCCAATCGAACGCTTCACCGAACTCGCCGAGAAACTGACCAAGAACCCCAACATCGACCGCGTCATCATCGTCGGAGGCCCTGGTGAACGCCTCCACTGCGCCCCCCTCCTCGAACTCGCCGCCGAACACCCCAAAATCACCGACCGCGTCGGATCAACCTCCATCGCCCTCCTCATGGCCATCATCGCACGCTCCAAACTCGTGGTCGCCAACGACTCCGCCGCCCTCCACATGGCCGTGGGATTCAAACGCCCCCTCGTCGGACTCCTCGGACCAACCGACCCCAAGAAAGCATCACCCTACAAGCGCGAAGCCGACATCATCCAGCACATACAAGAAGGCGACGAGTTCTACTTCCGCGACGACCGCTCCGCCGAAATGATGCCCCGCATCACCACCGAAGAAGTCCTCAACGCTTGCAATGAGCGTCTCAAATAAAAAACCCGGAGCCACAACGCTCCAGGTTCATAGATCGAAATCAGAATCACTTACGCCTTCGCACCCGCGTGCTCAAGCGCAAACGCCTTCATGAACTCCACAAGCTTCTCGCACCCCTCCTTCGGGAACGCGTTGTAGATACTCGCCCGCATCCCTCCGATCGACCGGTGCCCCGCGAGTGTAGTCAGCCCCTGCTCCTCAGCCTGCTCAATAAACACCGCATCAAGCTCAGCCGTTGGACACTTGAAGGTGATGTTCATCAGCGAACGATCCTCCTTCACACTGTGAGGCGTGTAGAAATCCTGCGAGTCAATAAAGTCATACAGAACCGCAGCCTTCTCCTTGTTCATCTCATCCATCGCCGTCAGCCCACCCTCGGCCAAGATCCACTTGAAGACCTGCCCCATCAAATACACCCCAAAGGTATTCGGAGTGTTGTACCGCCCCTCCTTCTTCGCCATCAGATCATACTGCATCATCTTGGGAAGCTCACGCACCGGGTTGTTGATGATGTCCGTCTTCGCAATCAGCAGCGTCGTCCCCGATGGACCCAGATTCTTCTGCGCCCCTGCATAAATCATTCCATACTTGCTCACATCAATCGGACGCGAGTAAATATTCGACGACATATCCGCAACCAAGAACGAATCTCCCGGAGTCTGCGGCAACTCCTTGAACTCCGTCCCCATGATCGTGTTGTTGGAAGTGAACTGCACATACGCCGGGTTCTCCGAGTGCTTCACCGCATCCCCCTTCGGGATGTGATTAAACCCCGCATCCTTCGATGACCCCGCGATATGCACCGTGCCGTAGTGATGGACTTCCTTGATCGAATCCTGCGCCCACTTCCCAGTCTCGAAGTAATCCGCCGTCCGATCAGAAGCGAGGAAGTTCGCAGGCACCATGTAGCACTGGCTGGTCGCGCCGCCCTGCATCCAGAAAATCGAGTAATCCTCAGGAATCGAACCAACCTCGCGGCAGTCCGCCTCCGTCTCGTGCGTCACACGATCAAAGTACTTGTTCCGGTGCGAATGCTCCATGATCCCGATCCCGGAATCAAAGATGTCCCAGATATCCTTCTGCGCCTGCTTGATCACGCTCTCAGGAAGACACGCAGGACCCGCCGAAAAGTTGTATACACGATCACCCATCACAGTTCTCCCATGCAAAAACCAGGCTCAAAGCGCCGGGCAGAGTTGTTCATCCTTCAAAGATTTCTTATTCACAACATGCAGCGTCCGCCCCTCCTCCATGACTGTCTGCACAATCCGGATCACCTCGAGAGCCACCGCTTCCTGTGCCTGATCCGTCGATGCCCCCACATGGTGCGTCAGCGACACCCCGTCGAGTTTCGCAACCTCGGTGCTCCACTCCGTATCCTTGCTTGACGGCTGGTTCTCATAGACATCCATCCCCACCCGGATCCCCTTCTCCTTGACCGCCTTGACCAGTTCTTTCTCGCTCACGATCTCCCCACGCGAGGTATTGATAAACATCGCACCAGGCTTCATCGCCCCAAAGAACCCCGGACCACACAGCTCGTGCGTGTCATCACACAACGCCACATGAATCGACACAATGTCCGCTTCCCCAAGCGCGACCTTGAGCGCCTCGCGCGAGTACTCGATCATCTTGATCCCAAGCGCCCGTGCCGTCTCTTTGTGCATCGAACGCGACTGCGCACTGATCTCCATCTCGAACGCCTGCGCCCGCTTGATCAGCTCCATCCCGATCGCGCCCATCCCCACCACCAGCAGCTTGCTCCCCTTGAGCCCGCGTGCCTTGGAGTATTCCTTCTTGTTCCAGTGCTCGGCCTTGAGTGAATCCGTCTGCTGAGCGATGCGTCGATCCAGATTCAGCATGTGACCAAACGCAAGCTCCGCAACCGCGACCGCGTTCATTCCCGGACAGTTACACACAGGAATCCCCCGCTCGGCCGCCGCCGCTGAATCAATATTGTCATGCCCTGCACCCGCGCGGATCACCAGCCCGAGCTCCCCGCAGTCCTCAAAGACCGAAGCGGGAACCTTGGTCGAGCGAACGACCAGAACCTTTGCCCCCGTCGCTTTGAGCGCCGCCGGGATCGTGTCTGGACCCAGATCCGGGTCCACATGAACAGAGCACCCCAGTTCCTCGAGACCATCGATCCCGATCTGATCAAACTTGTCCGCAATCAACACGCTCGGCTTGTCGCCCATAGGAACCTCCAGACCGATCAGCGAACCACTGACCGCACTCAGATCCTAGGACAATCAACCCCAATATTCAGCAATCCCCACCCCAACCAGACGACGCTACTTCTGACCCGTATCAACTTCCTGCCCCCCGAAGTCGATCCCACGCAAGCCCCCCCGCGTCCAGCGGAACACCGCGTCAAACAACTCACCATCGTCATTCTGAATCATGGTTGAGGACTCATTCGCCGGGAACTTCGGCCAGAACCCCGGGTTTGCATCATCCGTGTCCCGCCGATTCACCGAACCATCAAAGAACAAAATCGGCTGACTCGTCCCAGACTCAAAGAACAACAGATCCTCACCAGAAGACCCACTGCTGTTCCCGTGCCGAGCGTAGGTGTCAAACATGTACACCTTCGAGGACGGGAACGCGACCTCCGTCAATCGCCGGCTGGTCACATATTCATCGCCGCGAAAGAACACCTGCCAAGGCTGGTTCTGCTGACTGATCGGGGTCAGCCGCCCCTTGCGCACATCAACCGATCCCGCGACCAGCGAACTCTCGTATGAACTCTCGTACTTCCGGCGAATCTGGGTATTACTCAGATCATCCAATGAAGTCTCCGCGCGCTCGATCTGCTCACGATCCTCCGGACACACCGCCACCGGTTCCTCAGCGTTCCCGCTCAGATAATCCAGATACACCAAGTGCGTAAACCACAGGTGCGCCATCCAGTTGTTCTCCGCGCTCGCGTTGTCGCGTCCGCTCAGCTCGCGCACCAGATGCAATGCCTGATTCCGGATCGCTGTCTTGTCAGACGCCGTCTCACGCAGTTCTGCGTACTCGGTTTCCTGCTCCACCCCGCCCTTCCAGCTCAGCGCCGGGAGTATCCCCTTGTTGTCGTCGGTGTACATCAACGCCGCGACCCCCATCTGCCGCATATTCGAACTGCACACCAACGCCCGCGAAGACGCCCGCGCTGATGCGAGCGCGGGAAGCAGCAGCCCGATCAAGATCGCAATGATCGCGATCACCACAAGCAGCTCGATCAGCGTAAATCCAGAGCACCAGCTCTGACTCACTCTTCTCTGAACTGTCTTCGATCTCACAATCAGCATGAAAGAACTACTCACTACTCGTCTTCACGATTCTTTTTTCACGATCAAGTCACCAGAACGATCACCAAAGATATTGCCGTGATCAATCCCGCGCATCCAAGCGCGATCCATGATCGCTTTCGTTCAACCTGCCACGCACGACGCAGCGTCCGCACCATCCTGGTCAGTTCGTCCACGCGACGGACCGCATCGAGCGCCGCATCCCCGGATTGATCGGTTTGTTGTCCGGGCGCCAGACCGACATCGCTCGCGCGCCGGCCCAAAGTGCCCGATCGTGTCTCCGCGTGCCCAACCGGGATCGCCGCGGGACCCGCGACGCGTTCCACTCCCTCCGGGGGTGCCGCGTGGATATTCTCAATCTCATCGGGCAACCGACCCGAGATCGCTCGCGCGGCCCCCAAACCAAGATGCTGCCGATCCCGATCAACCGAAAACGATTCACCACACGCACTGCACCCAAACGCATCCTTCGCGACTTCCGCTCCGCAGTGGTGACACACTCCGAAGAGCTGAGCAACGCCGGGAGTATGCTTCGCGAGCATCCAGAACTGTCTGGTTCCAGGCCCCCGGATGACCGAGTTCTGCTCGATCGAACCACCCTCGACGAGTTTCTTGATCGTTGAATAGTTACACCCCGGCCGATACGGCATCGACTGATCGCGCACGAACCAAGGCCCCATCTCATTCTGGGATGCCTGCCGACTCAATGGATCAAACCGAGCATGACAGTCATGACACCGACCGGTATCAGAGGTCAGCGAGCCACAGAATGGACAGATCAATGTCCTGAGCTTGGGACTCGCAAGCGCCGTCGAACCACCAAAGTCGGTGGAGGTCGCGGTCGCCAAAGCTCTGCGCATCGATTCGTGCCGACGACCCGCTCCCGCCGATGACAGCTCAATTGTCGTACTATCCATCATCACATCCAATCATCCGAACCGAGCCGTGCCGTGAGTTATGCGACAGTCTCATCGAGCATCACAATGTACCAAGCACAGGGATGCACATCAATCCTTCGCTCCACGAGCCAATCCCGACGCGAGCTTATACACAAACATCGACCAAATCCTGTACGCATCAATCGTGAAAGAGGTTGACCGGACCAACGATTCGACCTCCCAACGCCTACAAAACAGTACTTATTCCCCACGATTGATCAGATATATGCATACTGCGTGAACCCCAACGACCCGCGAGAACATCATGCTGAATCACACATTCTCAACCATCGCACATCGCATAAGCACCTTGAGCGTGTTGATTTGGCTCCTCACTCTCGCTGCGTGCTCGTCTACCCAGCAGGTCTCGCAACCGTCGCGTTCACAGCCCACCATCGCGATGATCAACGGCCAACCGATCGATGATTCCCAACTCTGGCCCATGCTCGCAGAAATCGCCGGCGACCAGACTCTCCAGGAACTCGTGCTGACCAAACTCTTGGATGAGCTCGCTCTCGATCGGAACTGGATCATCACCAACGAGGACCTGGATCACGAACTGACCGCTCTGGTCACGACACTCAACCAAGCAGGAGATGAACAAGCAACGCCGAGATTGATCGAAACGATCCGGCGCAGACGGGGACTCGGACCGGTCCGATTCGAGTCGCTGCTGCGCCGAAACGCGATCCTCCGGCGCGCGATCCCCAGCAGGGAAACCAGATCCATGCAAGCCGAGATCGAGTCAGAAATTCTGAACAATCTCAAGCGGTTCACTGAACGCAACGGAGCGGATCCGAGCGGGATCGAGCGCGACCGGATCATGATCCGATCAGCGCTCGTCGTGGAGCAGCGCGCGATGGAACGCTTCGCGGCTCAGCTCCTCGACAGTGCCGATGTCATCGTGATGGACCGATCCATCAAATGGTCACGGCTCGGCGAGGAGTGACCAATGCGTGCGCACAAATCCGTCGGTGATGTTCCACATGGAACAATTGAGTCCGGCTTCCCGATCAACTGGATCAAAGCCGCGGGCCATCTCGCTGTCTGGGCGGTGATGTACGCGATCGGGGTCGCGCTGATGCTGGGCGAACTGCTCGGTTTCCCGCTCGGGTGGGAGGCTCTCCTCTATGTCGCGCTGTGTTCGCATGCGGGGTATCTCTTTGATCGGCTCAAGTTTCGTGACTCAGACCTCGATCCTGCGGATCTGCTCGCGGATCCTGATCGGCACGGATTCTTGCGATCGCGTTCAGGCTGGATTCGTGTGCTCATGGTGCTCGAGTGGATCGCAGCGATGGTGGTCGGGTTGCTGCTGTCTACTTGGTTGTCGGTGTTGGTTGTGGGCGGGGTTGTTGTGGGGTATGTGTATTCTGGTTGGCCGCCGTCGGATCGTGCTCGGCTGAAGGATGTTTCTGGACTCAAAGCGTGGCTGGTCAGTATTGCGGTTGTCGGGCTTGGGTGTGCGGCTTTGTTGGCTCAAGTAGATCTATTTGGGGGCATTGATTCATTGCTCTCCACATTGAGCGAGCGTCAATCGATGTGCATCTTGGGGATGCTGCTGGTTGTGTGCGGCGATGCGGTGTTGTGTGATCTTGATGATTCTGCGAGTGATCGGGTGTATCGAACGCGGAGTCTGCCTGTGATGGTTGGTGATCGCTGGTCGGCTTTGTCGGCGGTGGGTTTGTTGGTTGTTGGATCGGGTGTGATTCTGCTGGGATTGGTCGGGGGTGATCTGCTTGTGGGAGGGGTGTGGTTTGTTGGATTGGTGCTCTTGAGCGGGGTGGTGATCCTGGTCGCAGGGCCGATGATTGGGGGACGGCGGGACTGGGTTGATGGGCGGATGCTGATCGCGGCGCTCGTTGCGATGGAGATCATTTCGCGATGAGCGGGTGGCGTTGGTTGGTTGATTTTCCTCTGAAACCAGAAAAATTGTCTTCTTTGTTGGAATAGGGAGCAGATGGACTGCATTGTCTTTCTTATTGGTACACAGTCGTTCACCTTGTGGGTGGACTGAGGAGCTGTTTGGAAGGTCATTATGGTCGATCAGAGTCAAAACAGTTCAGCTGATTCATCTGGTGGGCAGCGCCGGAATACTCGGGTCGGGCTGCAGAATGCCGCGGTTCGGCTTGGGGTTCGAGACGGGATTCAGTCGGCTTCAATTCGGACGATTGCTCGCGAGGCGGGGGTGACTGAGGGGGCGGTGTACAAGCACTTTGGTAGCAAGAATGATCTGATCCGCGAGGCGTACACGGCAATTGTTGATGAGATGGCACGCGATAAGTTGGTGCTGATGGAGGCGGAGCTCCCGTTTGCGCACGCGATCCGCTCGTGGGTGAAGCTCACTTTCAAGTACTTTGACGGCAATCGTGATGCGTTTACCTATGTGCTGTTGATGCCTCATCAGATGGCGGAGGCGCTGGGGGATGTGTATACGAAACAGGGGGCGTTGTTTCGGGATTTCTTGGTTGCGGCTCAGCAGCGCGGCGAGGCGAAGGCGATGGATCTCGACTTTGCGTACGCGTTGTTCACTGGGTGTGTCCTCAATATCCCGAGATTGATTACTGAGGGGGTTCTTGAGGGGCCTGCGATGAAGTATGCGGAAGAGACTGCGGAGGTGGTGCTTGGCATCCTGACGGAGTGATTCTGGATTTGTATAACCCGATCATGCGTTGAGCGGGTTGTGAACCACGACACATCAAGAGGGATACAGGCGATGCGTGCCGGGCGCATCGCGGGCGATCGGTGCGCGTGTGCTTGGTTGTCTTTCTATGTCCGGAGGAAACGGCTTCAGACTGAAGCTCAGGAGAAATGGAAATGTTGACTCTCTCTAAGTTTGTCCCGATGGTTGGTTTGCTGGCGGTGACCGGCGCGGCTGCGTCTGCAGAAACGATCTCGATCCAGATTGAGAACACGAACCAGTCGGATGGATTCTTCTTCACCCCGTTCTGGGTTGCGGCTCACAATGGTGGGTTTGATTCGTATGACGGCGGAGCATTGGCGTCTGGATTCCCGGGCATCACGGAGATCGCGGAGACCGGGAACACGGCACCGATCTCTGCTGCGTTTAGTGCGAGTGCGGCTGGGGCTGCTGGCGGCGCTCAGGCGACGGTTGCATCGGTTGCCTTTGATGGGGATGCTCCGGTGTTCTCGCCGGGTGAATCCACGACCTTTGACCTGGATGTTGGCGATTCGACCACCAATCGGTACTTCTCGTACGCGTCGATGGTGATCCCTTCGAATGATTTGTTTGTCGCGAACGGTAATCCGTTCTCGCATGAGATCTTTGATGCTGCGGGGAAATTCAACGGGCCTTTGGTCATCAGTATCTACGGGCGCGATGTCAATGACAACGGCTCGGAGGTCAACGATGCGTTTGCTGGTGCAGCATTCTCGGCGAACGGCGGGGACTCGATTGATGAGTCGGTGTTCATTCGCAACTTCTTCGAGAGCGATGATGATGCGGCGTACCTGAGTTCCTTCATTGGGAGCAATACAGCAAACGGTGCGACGATCGGATCGGCGTTTGGTGAAGATGATCTGATTGCACGGATCACGATTACGCAGGTTCCTGCTCCGAGCGGGCTTGCTGGACTGGCGCTGGGTGGGCTGGTAGCTGGGAAGCGGCGACGCAAGTGATGTGATTGCGCTCGTGTGGGTCTTCGGAGAGCAGGGAGTATGTTCCCT
>JAEPQP010000048.1 GCA_017640485.1 Phycisphaerales bacterium
GAGGATGATGTGCATCGGGTATCACCGATGGGGTTTGACTCATGGATATTCCTGGCGCGTTGGTCGGATGACGGCGTCGGAGATGTGGACCCCGGCGGGTTGGGAGATGATGAACCCGATGGTGCGGGCGATGTCCATCGGGGTCAGGACGGGGGAGATGGTGTCCATGAGATCGCCGAACTTGTGTTCGTCGTAGCCTGCGACTTGCTGGAACTCGGATTTGACGATCCCGGGTTCGATGAGCGAGACGCGGACGCCTTTGGGTCCGAGTTCGCGTCGGGCGGCTTCTGCGAGGGAGTTGACGGCGAACTTGGTTGAGCCGTACATGGAGGAGAATGGGGAGATGTGTCGTCCGACGGTGGATCCGAGGATGACGAGGTCTGCGGGACCTCCATCGGGCCAATCTCGTGAGGATTGGAGGTCCACGAGGGCGTTTCCGGCGGTTCTGATGAGTCTTGCGGCTCCGAGTAGGTTTGTGCGAACCATCTCCTCCCATTGGGTCGTATCAGAGGTCATGACGGAGCCGTTGAGCCCTCTTCCGGCGTTGACGACGACGATGTCAGGTGTTTGCGCGCCCAGTTGTGCGGATTTTGTGAGCATTTCGTCGATAACGGACTGATCGGCGGCGTCTCCCGCAACGACGACGGCTCTCGGAGAGTGGTCGCTCGTTGGGTATTGGTCGTCGAGACGCTGCGCGAGTTCGAGCAGGTTCGGCTCGCGGCGGGCGTTGAGGATGATCTTTGCACCGAGCGATGCGAGGTGCAGGGCACAGTCAAGGCCGATCCCGGCGGAGGCTCCGGTGATCAGTGCGACGCGGGATTCGAGGGGTTGGTTTGATGAATGCACGGCTTGGCTCCTTCGGTTGAGTGTATGCGGCATTGCGAGTGAATAGGATTGGATATGACGCACATGAAGACAAGCACACGAACGACATGCTCGAAGCGATCCGCTCAACTCCCTCGGCTGGGGGCGTCAATGTTGCTGGCGGGGGTCCTGGTCTCCAGCACTGGGGGATGCAAAGCGGTTCAGGAACACCGCGCCAAGAAGCAAGCACAGCGCGAAGCGGAGCGGGACGCGAAACGCGAGGCGGATCAACTCCGTGCGATGCAGTCGAATCAAGAGAACACTGCGGATACTCAGCAGTCGGATTGGATCCGTCAGCAGCGTCCGGTTGAGGGGGCTCGAAATACGAATGAACCTGAATCACTTGATGATGTGGTGATGGAGATTGTTGACGAGCGCCCGTCAGCGTCTGGGAATCAAACCAATCAGGGGAGCCGGCCTGTTCAGCAGCCGGCTACTCAGAACAACATCCAGAACGGGAACCAGAACTCGACACGGGATCTGGAGCCGATGATCGATCTCCCGAGTCCCAAGACGCGTGAGGAGCAGAGCATCGCGCGGGCCGTGGAGTTGTACGCGAGCGGGGATCTGGAATCGGCGCTGCGTGAGCTTGAGCGTGCGATCGCGATCAATCCGCGTTTCACGCGTGCGTACATCGAGTCGGGCGATATCTACATGGAACTCGCGGAGTACGAGAAAGCAGAGCGCCAGTTCGCGGCCGCGGTCCGCAATGAACCACGCAACTACCTCGCGCAGTATCGTCATGCGAACGTTCTGCACAAGCTGGGTTCGCTGGAAGAATCCAAGCGTGCGTATTTGAGAGCGTTGTCGATCCGTCCGAGCGCGTATGACGCGAATCTCGGGTTGTCGATCGTGCTCCTCGAGACCGGGACTGCGGAGCAGGCGGTTTCGTACGCTCAGCGTGCGGTCCGCGCGGATCCTCCGAGCGGGCGGGCGCGGATGCACCTTGGGAATGTATACGCCGCGATGGATCAGCACGAGGAAGCGATTGTTGAGTATCAGCAAGCGGCAGACATGATGGAGGCGCCAGGGACGGGATTGCTTCTGAATATGGCGGACTCGCTGAATCAACTCCAGCGCTACGCGGAGATGGTGGGGGTGCTGGAACAGCTGGTGTTAATCGAGCCGGATTCGGTTGCGTATGAGCGACTTGGGTCAGGGTACTTCCGTCTGCGTCGATATGAAGAGGCCCTCTCGGCATTCAACTTATCTGTGGATCTGGATCCGAATCACTATCCGGGTCTCAACGGGATCGCGGTCTGCGAGCTGAATAACTACCTTTGGAACGGGAAGACCGATGGCAGCGCACGCGAGCGTGCGGTTGATGCGATGCGTCGTTCGCTGCGGATCGAGCGTCAGCAGCCCAAGATTGTGGAACTGCTGCGTCGGTATTCCAACGCTGCTGGGAGCGAGCAATAAAGAAGCACGGCTGCCCGTGCTCCGTTCATTGATTTATTTGGCAAGCACGACCCATTCGGGTCGTGCTTTTTATATAGCGATCCGGTACTTATGGGCAGCCGTTGGTGTAGCCACTGATGTAGATGCTGATGTCGAAGAAGTCGAAGTTGTTGTCGTCGTTGAGATCGGCGCGTTCGTCTTGAGCAGCGAAGCGTGAGAGGTACTGCGAGATGTCGAAGAAGTCCAGCACACCGCAGGGGACCGCGATGTCTGCGAAACACACGACATCCTTTTCGGAGCGGGAGACCCAGGTCATCAGGTTACTAAGCAGGATCTGGAAGTTGGGGTCGTTGATCTGGTTGATGCCGTTGACTGTTGAGAAGTTGACTACGCGACCGCCGCAGATATCCCATCCGACGACGGCACCAGATGTTTGACCGCCTGAAACCCAATCGGAATCATAGAAGACAGTCGCGTTCTCCTTCGGTGTGAGGAATGTTTCGGTTCCTGAGAATGATGAGAGCGGCATGTTGAAGCTTGTTGGGAGGCCATCGGAGACGAAGGGGTCGTTGATATTTTCTGTGAATGTGACAGTTGCTGTTGAGCGAAAGGCTGTGGTTGGTTCAACGGGCATCGCAGCGGCGAGGACCTGGAAAACACTGCGGGCTTGGACCATCCAGATCACCCACTCTGAAAAGACTACCCCAGCTCCATCTTGAGCAAAGTCGAGGATCATGGACTGTGCATCGAGCGGCATGTCACTCTGGGTCCAGTTGCCATTGCCTTGGATGTAGATGACATCAAAGCCGGTGAGGTCGAAGTTGGTATCAAACTCCCAGTATGTTGGTCCGATGGTGGCGGTATGGCCTTGGTTTTCGAGGGCAGATTTCAGAGCAGTGTTTGTTGTGTCGGATCCTGCAGAAACGATCAGAACATTTGCGGCACTGGCGGCTTGTGAGATCGTGAGTGCTGCGAGTGCGATGGGTGCGATGATTCTCGGCATGATTCTCTCCTTGTTGTGGTTCAAGCCTAACAGATGAGCTGTATGTGGTCTAGATGAAATCTGGACCAATTGTATCATCAGGCAATAAAAACACCCCTGTCGGGGTGCTGTTGGTGTATGAGCGGGAGTCGCGGGCTGTTTTAGGTTTATGGGAAGATGCCGCGGACTTTGTAGACATCGCCGATGTGATCGAGTGCTGATGCGAACGCGGCTTCGCGGAGCGGGCACTTGAGCTCGTTGCGACGAGCGAGGGTGCGCTGAGCGGCGACGACCATGTGGCGGTTGAGTTCGCGGTCGACCTGCTCTGCGGACCAGGTCACAGCGTTCTTGTTCTGAACCCATTCGAAGTACGACACGGTCACACCACCGGCGTTGGCGAGGATCGCTGGGATGACCTCTATGCCCTTTTCTTGACAGCGGCGGTCGCCCGATGGGTCGCACGGTGCGTTCGCGGCTTCGGCCATGACTTTGCAGTCGAGCCAGTCCGCTTGCTTTTCTTTGATCATCTGCTCGAGCGCACCTGGGATGAAGACATCAACCTGCGTGCGGTAGAAGTCTTCTTCATTGATCGCGTCGGCTTCTGCGTATCCGGCGATACCTCCGGTTTGCATGTTGTGTTGGTAGAGTGCTTTGCAGTCGATGCCGTTGTCGTTGCGGATGAACCCGGTGTGGTCCGCGACGGCGACGATGGTGGCGCCCATGTCTTGGAGGATTTGTCCGCCCCAGCCGTTCACATTCCCGAAACCGAGGAGCGAGACCTTCATGCCTTGGAGCGGGATGCCGATGCCTGGGAGCATCTCGGCGAGGGTGTCGGCGACCCCCTGTCCGGTTGCTTTTTCGCGTCCTTCGGAGCCACCGAACTCGACGGGCTTGCCGGTTACACAGCGGAGTGCGTCGTGGTGCTGGTGTGCGGAGGACATCATGTAGGTGTCTGCGAACCAGGCCATAATCTGTGCGTTGGTTCCAACATCGGGTGCGGGGATATCGACATCTGGTCCGATCTGGTCCATGATCGCGGAGCAGTATCGGCGCGAGAGTCGTTGGAGTTCGCCGTCGGAGAGTTCGCGGGTATCGACTTTGACGCCACCCTTACCTCCTCCGAATGGGATTCGGACGACGGCACACTTCATGGTCATCAGGAACGCGAGTGATTTGACATCGTCGAGGTGGACATCTGGGTGGAAGCGGAAACCGCCCTTGTATGGGCCGCAGGCATTGTTGTGCTGGATGCGGTAGCCCTTGAAGAGTTTGTGGTGCCCGTCGTCCATTTTGACGGGGAAGTGGACCATGATCTCGTTCTTCGGTTGAGCAAGAATGATGCGGGTGCGGTGCTTGAGATTGATCAGATCCGCGGCGTTGAGCATCGTGTTGACGGTCTGCGTGTAGAGGTTATCTGGATCATCAGGGAATCCGAGCTCTTGCGTGACCGATCCGCGAGGGAGTTCTGTTGCTGTTGCAGTCATGGTACTTTGCATCCAGTCTTGCACCCGATGATCGGGCGGGCGTGTGTCGCCTGTGTGATGCAGCTGCCCGGTCGCAGAGATCCGATGACGCGCTGCCCATCGTCATCGTGCGGCTTAGAACAGATGCCGCCGGGGATTGAATCATACCAGCTAGGGGGTCTCAATACGACTTTTGGGGACCAAACGGTGCGGAATCCTGGTCGAGATTGCGCGTTGGGATCGGATCCCATCAGGGGTTTCCAGAGTGGGGAGGATGGGGATGTGGATCGGGGTGTGAAATTATCTAAAACTATGTCTGTACAGGTGTTCCGGATGGGGGATTGGCTCTATCCTTCTCTCCCGGCTCATCGGAGCAGATCCGGAGTTTCGGGACGGCTACAGCGCACAGGTGGATGGTCTATCTGTGCGACAACTCAACCCCAATCGTTCCCAATGGGAACACCCGGCATTACCGCACTTTTCTGTGCTCGCCGGTGATCGAGGACGCGATTGTTTGGCCGACATTCACAGACCACGATCGATCTATCCGCTCGCGGATAGGGAAGGAACAACACAATATGATCGATGAAAATCTGATCGCTTCACTTGGTATTCAAGATGATGACGCGATGGCACTTCTGGGAGAAGCATTCGGCAACGACGCTGGTGCGGACGACCAGATGGATTCGATTCTGAAGGATCAAGCAACCGACCTTGCTTCAGGGAAGCTGATCAAGGGCACCGTCATCGGGTTTGCTGGTGATGATGTCGTGGTCGATGTCGGTCTCAAGAGCGAAGGCTTGATCGCACGCGACGAGTTCGAGGACATGCCTTCGCTGAAGATCGGCGATGAGGTTGATGTGCTCCTCGAGTCGATCGAGAACTCCGAAGGGATCGTTGAGCTCTCGAAGCGCAAGGCGGATCGTCAGATCGCTTGGCAGCGCATTGTTGATACGACCAAGGAAGAGGATGTTGTCGAAGGACTCGTCATGCGGAAGATCAAGGGCGGTCTGCTCGTTGATATCGGTGTGCCTGTATTCCTCCCGGCGTCGCAGGTAGACATCCGTCGCCCGCACAACCTCGATGAGTTTGTCGGACGCAAGATCCGTGCTGAGATCCTCAAGATCGATACCGAGCGTCGCAATATCGTGATCTCGCGTCGTCGTCTTGTCGAGACCGAGCGTGCGGACGCGAAGCGCCGCTTGATGTCGACCCTCGAAGAAGGTCAGATCGTCAAGGGTACTGTCAAGAACATCGCGGACTTCGGTGCGTTTGTGGATCTCGGCGGCATCGATGGTCTCCTCCACATCACCGACATGTCCTGGGGACGCATCAACCACCCGAGCGAGATGCTCAAGATCGACGACAAGGTCGAGGTCAAGGTGCTCAACATCGATCACGAGAAGGAGAAGATCGCTCTGGGTCTCAAGCAGACCGAGTCTTCACCTTGGGAAGAGATCGAAGCGAAGTTCCCTGTTGGCTCGCGCATCAAGGGCGAGGTCGTCAACATCATGTCGTACGGTGCGTTCATCCGCTTGGACGAGGGCATCGAGGGGCTCGTGCACATCTCCGAGATGTCGTGGACGCGTCGCGTCAACCACCCATCAGAAATCGTGAACCCGGGCGATGAGATCGAAGTGGTTGTGCTCGAGATCGACAAGAACAAGCAAGAGATCTCGCTCGGTATGAAGCAGGTCGAGGTGAATCCTTGGGAACTCGTTTCCGAGAAGTACCCAACCGGAACCATCGTCACCGGTGCGATCCGCAACCTCGCGAACTACGGCGCGTTTGTTGAGATCGAGCCTGGCATCGACGGCTTGCTGCACATCAGCGACATGTCGTGGACCAAGAAGGTCACGCACCCGAACGAGCTGTACTCGAAGAACGATGAAGTGCAGTGCGTGGTCCTCGAGGTGGATCGCGACAAGCAGCGCATCTCGCTTGGTATCAAGCAGCTGACTGAGGATCCTTGGGTCGACGCGATCCCTGGCGCGTACCAGCCTGGTATGGTCGTCAAGGGCAAGGTCACCAAGATCACCAACTTCGGTGTGTTTGTTGAGCTCGAGGATGATCTCGAAGGCCTGCTCCACATCTCGGAGCTCGCGGATCACAAGATCGAGAACCCGCAGGATGTTGTCGCGATTGACGAGGAGCTTGAGGTCAAGATCCTTCGCGTGGACATCGACGATCGCAAGATCGGTCTGTCGCTCAAGCGTGCTCAGTGGGGTGACTCCGGTGACCTCGGTGATTCCGGCGCAGGCGACAGCGGCGGCGGTGGTATGGGCGGCTTCGGCGGCTCACCGGCTCCATCACGCGGCGGTATGGACGATCACGGCTCGATGGGGACCGACAAGATCTCGCTGTAATCAGCTGGATCTCTGCTCGTCCTTCTGGCTGTTTATCAGCCGACAATCCCCAAAACCTACACACCCCGGCCAGCGATGGACCGGGGTGTTTTTATGAGTTCCCAGCGGGAGCAGGATCGGATGCAACCAACGATCGTCGGTCACGGATACTGTCTACACAGAAGACGAGGGGATTCCCGATGCGATGTCCCACATACGCATCGCGGACTCGGTTCTGTGATTGGAACTGGTGGTAGCCGATCGGTCGGGGATCGGCGGTGCGGTGCTCAGAACCAGTGGTTCAGGTCGAGTGGTCTGGCGCCATACGATCTAGCACAGTGCGACGAAGCACAGGAGACTCAAGATGGCAACACGCTTCCGCAGGTCGTTGATCGCAAAGATCAGTTCAAAGCTCTTCATTTTTTTGATTTCCTTTTTTCGGTTGTCTACTGAGAAGATACCCGCTGCAGCGTCGTGTGCAAGGTCAAAGAGCCCAAGTTCAGGAAGAACTGGGCCGGTTATGCAAGTTTCACTTCTCGGACCGGTCCGCTCGATCGGGCTCGGTAGTTTGGGGAAACTTGTGCGCGTCCGCTTCGCGAGCGCGGCTGTCGTGCTCTGTGTTCTCGGACTGTTGGTCAGCCCGTTGCATGCGTCCGATACCTCTGATACCAAACCCAGCGCAAGCGAAGCGATGCAAGCGTACCAGCAGATTGACTCTTGGGTCAGGGCGCTCCAGGTTGATGAGGACTCTGTTGGTGATCGAGCGTTCGCGTCGGTCGGCGTGACGCTCCGGCTCGACGGGCAGGTTGTCGGCCGGGGAGAATCGACGGGATTCGGTGAGGACCCTCAGCGGATCACACAAGCGACACGCATCGCGATCGCGCAGGCACGCGCCTGGGTTCGTCAGAAGATCGGACAGGATCCGAGCGACGAACCCAGCAGCGACCAATGGTCCTCCATCGCGGATCGGCTCACGCTGAGCGTGGAGCTTGCGGGCGCGGTGGTGCCGATGAGTGAGTCGTCGCTGGGTCTACCGGGTCTGGGGCTCTCTCCGGGTGTCCATGGGTTGGTGCTCCGATTGGGAGAACAGATCGAGGTGATGGGTCCCGACGAGATGCTCACGCTCGGGCTGACTCCTGAACGCGCGGCGTACGCGATGGCGACCGCACTCTCGAGTGACGGGGGGATGGCGCTCGCGTCGATCGATGAGCTCATCCAGCGCGGGTACACCTTCGGAAGGTTCGAACCCACCTGGATCGCGCAGGGGAGTGAATCTAGGGGCGGCGTCTTTCTCGATCGAGGTGGGCGCGTTGTTGAAGATTCAACCTACGGGCTGCGATCAGTCCGGGATCTGGGTCAGCGTCTCGCTCGCTACCTGATCGCTCAGCAATGGCCTGGTGCGGAGCGGTACGGGATGGTGGGGACGCGTGATGTCGTGAGCGGGAGAGCGACCCCACAAATCGCGCCGGTGTATGAGCAAGCGCTCAGCGCCTACGCGTTGCTCCGCTACGGCTCGAGTGGGGATCAGGACATTCATCGACTGGCTCGTGAGCACGGGCTGCAGTTGCTGACGGACCTTTCGATTGTGCAGCCGGGGGAGCCTGAGCCTTGGGGGACTCAGGATGGTGGGGTGGGGGCCGCGGCGAGCGCGGTCGCTCTGAGTCAGGTTAAGCAGGGGCTGCGTCCGGATACTTGGAACGAGATGGAGAAGAACTGTCTTGCGACTCTGGACGGCTTGTACTCCCCGATCGATGGGTTCGATGCATCGACCCCGGCGGCGGCGCGTGGATTGATCGCGTGGTCGATGGTCGAAGCGGGTCATCGGCATGCTGAGAAGGCTGTGCGCGATGTGTTCCGGGATACGGATGCGGGTCAGCTGGTGGCGCAGATGCCCTTCCTCGCATGGGCAGAGCTCGGGCTCGCTGAAGAAAGTGATGATGTGCCTGCGGGCGCGGCGCTGCAGACGATGCGCGAGTGGATGTGGGCGCATCAGCTCGGGAAGTCTGATCTGGAGTTCAGTGATCGGGACTTCGTTGGGGGTGTGGTGTTTACCAAAGGGAGCAGTTTGCTGCCCACGAGTGCCAATATCCGGCCGATCGCGGCGGCGTGCTTGATGCTGGGAGATCCGAGACTGACCGAAGGGACCATCGCGGATGCATCCATGGCGTCGGAGATCGGGCGGGTTGCGTCGGCGTTGCGGTTTGTCGATCAGTTGACGATGCGTGCGGACAGCGCGTTTCTTTCCAGGGCTCCCGATCGGAGCATCGGGGGCATCCGGACCTCGCTCTGGGAGCTGCGGGTCAGTCCGGCGTCCAGCGCTCTGGCGCTGATCAGCGTGGTCGATTTTGACGAATCCATCCAAGCGATCGCTGCACGCTCAGAGAATCCGTAATCGGGTCGGTTCAATGCTCGTAAAGTACTCTGGAACAAGGGGTTTTGGCGTGTTCAATTTGCGTCCAGAACACCGGTTTTGAGGGGCTTTTTTTAGGGCATGCGCCTAGTATTCGCGACCCAGTTTTCCGGTCGTGCAGGCTCTTCTTTGACGAGCTTCCAGGCACATCAGCCGGCGTCCGATTGGGTGGAGAAATGATCGATGAGCGATGATACAGGGACCAGTTCACCGCAAGGTGATGCGGATCAACCAGAGTCCAATGACGCGACTGATACCCCGCTTGGGGGCGGCGTGGTGCTTGATCTGGATATCGAACGCGAGCTGCAGGATTCGTACCTGACCTACGCGATGAGCACGATCATGGATCGTGCGCTCCCGGATGTGCGCGATGGTCTGAAACCTTCGCAGCGACGCATTCTCGTCGCGATGAACGATCTCAATCTGCGTCCCAACAAGAAGCACCTGAAGTGCGCCAAGATCTGTGGCGATACCTCGGGGAACTACCACCCGCACGGCGAATCGGTGATCTATCCGACGATGGTGGGGATGGCGCAGAAATGGAAGATGAACACCCCGATGGTGCAGCCTCAGGGGAACTTTGGTTCGATCGATGGCGATCCTCCCGCGGCGATGCGGTACACCGAAGCGCGCATGACGCACGCGACGATGGACATGATGCAGGATCTGAAGCTGTCGACTGTGGATTTCATCCCCAACTACGACGACCGCTTGATGGAGCCTACGGTGCTTCCCGGGAAGTTCCCGAACCTGCTGGTCAACGGCGGGATGGGCATCGCGGTGGGGATGGCGACGAGCTTGCCGCCTCATAATCCGACGGAGATCCTCGATGCAATCATCCGACTGGTGAACAACCCGGACATCGAGCTGATGGAGCTGATGACCGATGAGGTTGATGAAGACGGGAATGTGATCCGGAGGGGGATCCAGGGTCCTGACTTCCCGACGGGTGGTCGGATTCTTGGTCGCAAGGGGATCCTGGATGCGTACACAACAGGGCGCGGCCGCGTGACGGTGCGCGGGAGTGTGCATGTTGAGGAGACCAAGCCGGGACGCGATCAACTGGTGATCGATGAGATCCCATACTCGCTCGTGCAGAACTCGCTGGTCGAGAAGATCGTCGAGGGTGTGAAGGACGAGCGCATCGTGGACATCTCAGATGTCCGCAACGAATCCGGACGCAACGCGCAGACGCGGATTGTGATCGAGCTCAAGAAGGGTGCTGATCCTGCGGTGGTTGAGAACCAGCTCTACCAGAACACGCCGTTGCAGCAGACCTTCAGCATCATCAACATCGCGTTGGTGAACCGTCAGCCTCGCACGATGAGTCTCAAGCAGATGATGGAGTGCTATGTCGATCACCGCGTCGAGGTGATCACACGGCGCACGCAGCACCTGCTCCGCGAAGCGAAGAAGCGGGCGCACATCCTCGAGGGGATGATCTACGCGGTTGTGGACATCGATGAGATCATCCAGTTGATCAAGTCGTCCAAGACGCGTGAGGAAGCGATCGGGAAGCTCATGGAGCGTCGCTACACGATCCCAGCGGGTCATCCCGCGGCTCCGCAGATTCCGCCTCGCTTGATGGAGATGGTCCGCAACGCGGACGATCACGGCGGGACGGTCCTCACACGCATCCAAGCGGAAACCATCGGCGCGATGCGATTGATCCAGCTCGTCGGTCTTGAGATCGAGAGGCTGGTCAAGGAGTACTCGGAACTCGTCACGGAGATCGAGGGGTACGAAGCGATCCTGGGCAACCATCGCATGATCCTCGACATCATCGTCGAAGACTGCGAAGAGATGAAACAACGCTTCGGGCGCGAGCGTCTGACCTCGATCGAGGATGCGGCGGGTGACATCGACATCGCGGCGTTGATTCAAGAGCAGGACATGGCGGTGACGATCTCGCATCAGGGGTATGTCAAGCGCGTACCGCTGGAGACCTACCGCGCACAAGGGCGTGGTGGTAAAGGGATCAAAGCGTCGGACTCCAAAGACGACGACTTTATCGAGCACCTGTTTGTCGCGTCCACGCACGACGACCTGCTGTGCTTCACCGATTCGGGACGCGTGTTTAAGCTCAAGGTCTACGAGCTCCCCGAGATGTCGCGGACGAGCAAGGGGCGTCCGATCATCAACTACATCGATCTCAAGAAGGGCGAACGCACCTGCGCGTACCGCTCGATCAAGGACTTTGAGTCGGGGTCGCACTTCCTGACCTTTGTGTCCAAGGGCGGGATCGTGAAGCGGACGGCGCTCAAGGAATACCGGAATGTGAATCGTTCCGGTTTGATCGCTGTTGGTCTGAAGGAAGGTGACGCGCTGTTTAATGTGCGTCTGACGACCGGTCTTGATGACATCATGCTCATCGCGTCCAACGGCATGTCGATCCGATTCAACGAGCAGGATGTCCGACTGATGGGACGCTCGGCGGCTGGTGTCAAGGGCATCGAGCTCGGAACGGGTGCTGAGATTGTTGGGATCATGCGTGTCCCGATGGTCGCTGACGAGAGCGATCCGGAGGTCCGTCACACTTCCCAGGATGCGCTCGAGCGTGGTTTGAGCGTGCTGACGATTTGTGAGAACGGGTACGGCAAGCGGACACTGGTCGATGAATACCGGGTCGCTCCAGAGAATGGACCGATGCGGAGCCAGTCTCGTGGTGGGAAGGGACGCAGCGACATCAAGACGACCGCTCGGAATGGACAGGCCGTGGTCGCGGTCGGGGTCTATGACTCGGACGATGTGGTGGTGATCTCACGCGGCGGATTGCTGGTGCGGATGGCCGTGGATTCGATCTCAAGGATCGGGCGAGGCACGCAGGGGGTGCGTGTGGTGGGTCTGAAGGGCGATGATCGCGTGATCGCGGCCGCGAGGGTTGAAGAATCAGACGATTCAAGTCATAATGACGATAAGGAAGATTCGTCGGGTTCAGAGGGCTGAGCACGCGTTCGCAGCGTTGCGGAGTAAGAAGGGCTGGTAGAAGTTATGTCGATTGATTGGTCTGCAGACATCGCGATTGCGAACCTCGCAGATGAACCCGCGTTGTCCGACGAGCTCGGATCGCTGATCGAGCGGATCGAGAAGGAGAGCGGGACGCCTCACCTGGTCCTTGATTTCCATGAGGTCAGTTATGTCAACTCATCGAACATTGCTCAGTTGTTGCGGGTCCGCAAGATGCTTGAGGCGCAGGGACGCCGATTGGTGCTGTGCTCCGTGACCGATGAGGTCATGTCGGTGCTTGTCGTTTCGGGGCTCAACAAACTGTTCGACTTCGCGCCCGACACACTGACGGCGATCGCGTCTGTGCAGATCGAAGACTCTCCCGCGCCTTGAGGGCGTGAGCGCGACTCTCAAGATTCAACACGTATCAAGTTTTGTAGTGTGATCACATCGATTCGGGGATTCTGCGCAGTGAGTTGACCAGCTCCTCGGCAGCCGCGGATCTCTTTGAAGACGGCGCGATGAACAGCGCGGTGATGTCGTCGGGTTGATGGAGAGAGCCCATCTGCAGATCGAGATTGTCCTCGAGGAATCGGATGGATTCGTTGAGTTTGTTTGAGTCGTTCCCGGCGGAGCTGAGTCTCGAGATGTAGGTCTGCGTCGGGCGTCGGCGTTCATGCTCGTCGTCGGACTGATTCGGGAACGCGACCTCGAATCCATCAGAGTAGAAGACCAGGACATCGCCGTCGTTGAGCTTGATGGTCTTTTGGGGGAACTCCACATCCGCGAAAATTCCCAGCAATGGACCTTCGGAATCGACCATTTCGGTCGTCCCGGATTCTGCTCGGATCACAAGGGCGGGGGGATGACCGGCACCCGCGATGGTCACTTCGTTGGTGGATTTGTCGTACACGGCGTACATCGCGGTTGCAAAGCGTGCGTTCTCGCCCTTGTGCTCGGCCATGGTGTTGTTGAGTCTGCGGAGTGCGTCTTCGGGCTCGACGACTTTCGCGCTGGCGCCCGAGCCGTCCATTTTGCGGAGGCCTTGCGAGATCACCATGGTCATCAATGCCGCCGGGACGCCGTGACCGACGGCGTCTGCGAGGAAGAACGCGGAGCGGTGCTCATCGAGCTGAGTAATGTCGTAGATATCACCCGAGACATAGGAGGCTGGGCGGTAGATGATCCCGAGATCGACTCCATCAATCTCTGGGGTCCCGACCGGGAGGTACTCACGCTGTATGCTTGCGGCGGTCTGGAGTTCTTCGTGGAGTTTGGAGACTTCGGACTGGACGCCGTTGATGGTGATCTCGCTCAATCGGAGTTCGGTATTGAGTCGATGCAACGCGGGCTGTCGCTGCGCGAGGGTTCGGAGGATGATGGATGCTTCTTGCGGGGTGATCGATGACGTCTCGCAGAGGATCCCCTCCGCTTGCATGAAATGTTTGATCCGTGTTTGATTCTCATCGACGATGACCAGCGCTGCGGCGAGTGTTTCTGAGAGCGTGTCCATGAGCTGGGAGATGAAGCGGTCGGAGCCGTCTGCAGGAAGTACGATGATCGCGGGGGAGCTGGAAACTGGTGCTGAAGGGGCGTTCTCGAGCAAGACTTCCAGATCGGTGGACATCAATCCGAGACCGCTCGTGTCGAGATGGTCCTTGAGGCTGTTTGACCAACCGGGTGCTCTCTGATCCAGGAGTTCGAGACCCGACCCAATGACCATCGGTCCATCGCGGTGCGTAGAGCTATCGGTGTTGGTGAGGCGCATGGACATGGGTGATCCCTCCTGCACGACTTGATCGTCGGCTAGGGTCCAGATCGGCTGTTCTTCGGGGGATTCGTGTATTGAAGATCTACAGAGCGGTTGAACAGGAGCACCAACGCGCACAGCCGGAATCGTGCGTCCGATGATCCGATCACAAAGCACCGATAACTCGGCGTGGTGTATTCATTGGTGTTGGGTCATTGCACGATGGACTGGAGGTACTCGGTGTCCAGATCAACCAGTTCACCCTCTTTAAGGTCGAGGGTTTCGAGTTCACCCCCGGCGATCTCGATCGCGTACTGAGCACTGAACCGGCTCGAGTAGCGTTTGAGTCTCCGCTCGTACTCCAGCGGGGTTTCGGATTCGAGCTGCGCCGGTTCGACGGGCATGTGGTGCATCGCGACGATGCGTCCGGATGGGTCGAGGAAGATGATATCGATATCGATCAGACAATCGCGCATCACAAACGCGCGGAGCTTGGAATCGGGGAAGACGAACAGCATCCCGCCGTGCTCTGGGAGTGATTCGACGCCTCCCAGTCCGCGCTCGCGGGTCGCGTCATCGGCGACGATGGTGAGCGTGTAGTCGGTCCCGTCGAGGTTGACGACCGCCTTGCCGTCAACGATCCCGGGCTTTGAGCATCCGCTGGTGAGCGCACTGCTGAGCAGGAGCATGCACAGCATCGAGAACAATGACCAAGATCGGGTCCATGATGAGCGGTTCAGTTGGTCAGCCATTGGTCGTCCTCTTTGGTAAAGATCACATCGTCTTTGGGAAGTGTATCGAGGTTGAAGGCATCGAGAAACTCGCTGGGAGATATCGGCTGTCTGGTGCTTGAAATCCCGGACCAGTACGCGATGAGCCCGATGATGTGTTCTCGGCTGGTCCCTTTGGATCGGTAGTGCTCGATCCGTGTATCGCCGTGGCGTTTGGCGAGTCGTCTGCCGTCAGCGCCCCGAACAAGCGGGAGGTGGGTGTAGTGGGGGAGGGGGCCGAAGTCGAGCGCGTCCCAGAGTTGGATCTGGCGTGCTGTGGAATCGAGCAGGTCGTTGCCTCGGATGATCTGGGTGATGCTTTGGTGATGATCATCGACCACGACCGCGAGTTGGTAGCTCGGACATCGTCGCTGCGTCCAGACCACAAAGTCGCCGACTGTGTGTGCGGGACAGAAGGACTGGGATCCGAGGAAGCGATCCTCGAAGTGGATGGGGTCGTCTGTGACCACGAATCTCCAGTTGGTTTGTTTATCAGTAAATGCATGCGGGATTTCGGAGGGACGCAGCGCGGGGTCGAAGCGGATTTCGTGATCGCCCTCGTTGGGCGCGTTGGATGCGAGCTGGATCTGCGTGCGCGAAAGCGAGCACGGATAGACACGCCGTGACGAGGCGAGCTGCACCATCGCGGCGTGGTGGTTTGGGAGATCGTTGGATTGGATAATCGGTCCGCTGTCCCAATCCAACCCGATCCACGCGAGCGTCTCGATGGTTTGGTCAATTACCCCCGGCTTCACACGCGGCGTATCGAGATCCTCGATGCGGAGCACGATGTCCCAGCCGTGCTTGCGAGCGAGCGCCCAGTTGATGAAAAAAGTGCGTACATTCCCCAAATGCAGCGCCCCAGTGGGTGATGGGGCGATCCGGGTGATTGATTTTGCAGAGTTGGAGTCACACACGCTGGATTGAGTGTACACTGGGGGTGCTGATTGTTCTGGTTCTCGCATCCCCGATGCCCCCAGATGCTCGGCATATAGGGACATGCGTGAAGGAGGCGCCTGTGGCAGAACAAGCACTTGGGAAGCTTAGTGAGGATCAGATCGAAGCCCAGCTCGAGGACCACCCGGAGTGGGCCGAGCTCAATGGGCAGATCCAACGCACATTCCAGTTTGAAGACTTCGACCAATCAATGGGCTTCGTGAATCGGATCGCGGAGTACGCCGAGCAGGTCCAGCATCATCCCGATATCCTGATCCGCTACGACAAGGTCACGCTGACGGTCTCGACACACGACGCGGGCGGGATCACCCACAAAGATTTCGAACTCGCGCGGACCGCGGACTCGATGCTCTGAGAGCGGATGTCCATCACAGTCATTGAAACCAAACGGATGCGGGTCCGTCGGCTTGTGGAATCCGATGCGCGATCCATGTTCGAGGTCTACAGCGACCCGGAGGGTTGTCGGTGGGTCGACGATGGCAACCCGATCACGCTGGACGAGTGTGTCCTTTGGATCGATGTCACCCACAAGAACTACCAGAATCGAGGGTACGGGATGTTCGCGGCTGAAGATCGTGCATGCGGGCAGGGTGGGCGAAGCGGGCAGAGCGGACAGGTAGTAGGGTTCTGCGGCATCGTGCATCCCAATCAACAGCCCGAGCCGGAGATCAAGTACGCGATCCGTCGAGAGCGGTGGGGGCAGGGGCTGGCGACCGAACTGGCGTCCGGGATGCTGCGATATGCGGAGCAGGAACTTGGGATCAGCAGGGTCATCGCGACCATCGCACCAGAAAACACGGCTTCTCAGCGGGTTGCGGCGCGGATCGGGATGCAGCTGATCGATCCGAGGATAGACAAAGACGGGACCCGGATTGATGTGTACGAGTGGTTGGGGACAGCGTCTACTTGAGTTCGACGGACCAGTACGCTTCGTCGAGGAACGCTTTCCATGATGCGTAGCGTTCGCTGTTGAGGCGCATCGAGATCAGCGGGTTGCGCTTGGGCTGGATCGGTTTCTTGATCAGTTTCATGTTGGCTTGTGCGGGGGTGCGTCCTCCCTTGCGGGAGTTGCATTTGACGCACGAGCACACCAGGTTTTCCCAAGTGTCCGGGCCGTCCTGGGTTCGTGGGATGACATGATCGATCGAGAGTTCGGACGAGTGGTAGTGCTTGCCGCAGTACTGACAGCGGTTGTGATCGCGGGCGAAGAGGTTGCGTCGGTTAAGCTTGACGCGCTGCTGCGGGAGTTTGTCGTACCCGATGAGCCGGATGATGCGTGGGACCGCGATGTCGAAGCGGACGGTCTTCACCCAGTCGTAGTTGTCGGGCTCGTATTCCTTGCGGAGTTCTGAGAGTTCTGACCAGGTCGAGAAGTCGTAGTTTGCGTAGGACCCATCGTCGGCGTGGATGACCTCCGCGATCTCTCGACTCAGGAGCACGAACGCTCGGCGTGCGGTCACGACGCGGACGGCCATGTACATTTTATTGAGCACAAGAACTTTCGCGTCCAGGCCGTTGAGGAGGGGGTTGATGTCGAGCGCGGCGCCGTCGGACTGGGCGGAGCCGCGCGAGTGACCGCTCGGGAGATCCGCGAGTGAGTCGGCACGCTGTCCGCGTCCTGCTCGCAGGGCTTTGGATCGTCGCGGCTTGTTCTTGGAACGGCGGGACATGGTGATACTCTGTTTATACCGGTTTTTGTGGGGTTCTACAACTCAATGCGCATGGATCGCGCTAATCTTTTCGTCAAGATCGCGTTATTGGATGCTGATTGACTGCCCGAACGCGTCTGGGTTCAGTGTCGGAAGTGACGAACGCCCGTCGTCAGACAGGTGATGTTGTGCGTGTTGCACAACTCGAAGGTGTCCTCGTCACGCTTCGATCCACCTGGGTGGACGATGGTGGTGACTCCGGAATCGATCAGGAGTTGCGGGCCGTCGCTGAATGGGAA
>JAEPQP010000207.1 GCA_017640485.1 Phycisphaerales bacterium
GCGTTCTCGGCGTCGTTGAGCAGGTCGTCTGCGGAGTCTTCGAGGCCTCCGTCGCGTGGTTGGACCTCTCCGGATTGGACTGGCTTCATGCTGTTGGCGGTCATCATGTCGGGGACGAAGGCGCCTGCGACGGCTCCGACGATGAGGCCGAGGATAAGACCCGGGAGGAAGGCGTGTGCGAATGAGGTGTTGTTTTGGTCGCTCATGGGATTGCTTTTCTGCTTCTGTGATGAGTTGATGAGACGGAACACAATGGAACGCTCAGACAACTGAGTTTATCCGGACGAGGACACCGAGGTGTCGATCGGGTATTGATCGGCTGAATTGTTCAAATTGATTAGCGTAATCGACGAATTCGGTACGCCCAGCGTGCGTATTCGAGTGTTAAGCGTGGTTTGCTGGGGTGTCCCGGCGGGATCTCGTTGTTGGGGAATGCGGTGCTTTGGCGCCACTTCCAGTACGAGGATCGCATATTAAAACGTGATTGGATCGCGAGGATCATGAGAACCCAGAGGGCGCCGAAGAACTCGATGATGTCTGTGAGGAGTTTGGACATGTTCGTGTTGTGTGCTTACTCAGCGGACGAGTTCCCTGCGTGGAGGTGTTGCTGCTGGTACCAGCGGGTGGTGGACTCGAGCCCTTCGTCGAGCGATGTGACCGGTTCGTATCCGAGCACGGCTTTGGCGCGTGCGATGTCGGAGACGGAGTCTTGGACTTCACCGGTGCGCGGCGGTTGGTAGATCGGGTCGAGGTCGTTCACAGTGCAGAGCTGCGCGAGTGATTGAGCGAGTTGGTTGATCGAGGTCTGGACGCCTGCGCCGATGTTGACGGTCTGTCCATTGATGGGCTGGTCGGAGGTCGCGGCGAGGAGGTTCGCGTAGACGGCGTTGGAGACATGGGTGAAGTCGCGTGTCTGGGTGCCGTCGCCGAAGATGGTTGGGGATTGGTTGTTGAGGTAGCACTTGAGGAACGCGGGAACGACGGCGGCGTACGCGGAGTCGGCGGCTTGGCGCGGTCCGAAGATGTTGAAGTAGCGGAGGCACGCGGTGTCGATGCCGTAGCAGTTGGACCATGATCTGCAGAGGGATTCTCCTCCGAGTTTGGCTGCGGCGTAGGGGGATTCGGGTTCTGGCGCTTGGGATTCTTGCTTGGGGAGTGCGGGGTTGTCGCCGTAGGCGGAGGAGGACGCGGAGTAGACGACGCGCTGAGCGCCTGCTTTGTGCGCTGCGGAGAGGACGCGCATGGTTCCGGTCGCGTTGACGACCCAGGTTCGTGCGGGGTCTTCGACGGATTTAGGGACTGATCCGAGTGCGGCGAGGTGGAGGACTGTTTGAGCGCCTTCGACGGCGGAGCTCATCGAGACGGGATCGAGGATAGAGCCTTGGATGAAGCGGAGTTGTTCTGGGTGCTGGTCGATCTGCTGGGCGATGGTGGAGGCGTCGGAGTTTGAGAGATCATCGATGACGGTGACGCGGGCGCCGAGGGTGAGGAGCGCATCGACGAGGTGGCCTCCGATGAACCCGGCGCCGCCGGTGACGGTGACGATGGTGTTGTGGAGTTTGGAGCCGAGCGGCTTGGTGTGTTGATCGGTGAGCCAGGTCATGGAAGATCATAGTATCGCGGATCGGGGGCTGCATTGAAGCCCGATCGGGGGTTGGGGTCGAAAACTAGACGAAATGTATTTGGTCAACCGACATGAGAGGTATGACTCAAACACCAACGGCATCAACCCAGCACAGTATTTCTCGCACCTTTGCGCACAAAGTCCGTGACACGCTGCATCACACGAATCCGTACGAAGGATTTGATCCAGCGGGACGCGAGCCCGCGGCTCGGGCAGCGAATCGGGATGTGTTCCTGCCTTTGATCGAGAAGCTCGCTCCGGTGCTGTCCGTTGAGGTGGGCGCTTGGAAGGGTTCTTCGTCGGTCGTGTTTGCTGAGGCGCTCCGGGATGCGAATCCCGAGGCGTGCTTGGTGTGTGTGGATACCTGGCTTGGTTCGATCGAGCACTTTGTGAATCCGCCGAGTCCAC
>JAEPQP010000191.1 GCA_017640485.1 Phycisphaerales bacterium
AGAAGACCACCAAGTCTGCTTCGAACGAAGAGAAGGTGACCAAGTCAACTTCCAAAGCCGCGTCGAGCGCTGAGGGCAGCTCCGATTCAAAGTCAGAATCCAAGTCCTCGGACTCGGGGTCCAAGTCTGGTTCCTCCGGAGGTCAGTCTGGTGGATCAGGATCAGGTTCAGGAACGAGTTCAGGATCTTCGGGTTCTGGAGGTTCATCGGACAGCGGCGAGGGCGGATCACGCAGCCGTCGGAAGCGGAAGAAGCGTCGTGGTTCGAGCAGTGGGGGATCGAACAATCAGCAGAACCAGCGCGGGAATCGTTCACGCTCGAGTTTCAACTACGGCGTGCTGCCTTCGGATGAGGAACTCGAACGCGAAGCAGAGGAACTCGAGCGGATCATCGCGGCCTCGGATGGGACGATGGTTGATGAGGGGATCACGCTCAACGATCTCCAGCGGATGAAGATCGACGAGGTCTTCGAGGTTGCTGAGAAGGAGGGGCTTGAGGATTTCCACCAGATCCCGAAGCAGGATCTAATCTTCAAGATCCTGAAGATCCGTGCGGCTCGTCAGGGGATCATGTTTGGGGAGGGGTCGCTGCAGATCATGTCCGATGGTTTCGGGTTCTTGCGGAGTCCCGAGCTGTCGTACCTGCCCGGACCAGATGATATTTATGTGTCCCCATCGCAGATCCGTCGCTTTGGGCTGCGTCGCGGGATGACGGTTCGGGGCGCGATCCGTGCTCCGAAAGAATCGGAGCGGTACTTTGCGCTGCTGAAGGTCGAGACGGTCAACGATCGTGATCCTGCGGAGATCCATGATCTGGTGAACTTCGAGGACATGGTCCCGATGCACCCTGAGGAGCGGTTCCTAATGGAGACGGAACCCGATTCGATCGAGACCCGGATCGTGGATCTGGTGGCGCCGATCGGGAAGGGTCAGCGTGCGTTGATTGTTGCGCCGCCGAGAACGGGGAAGACGGTGCTTCTGCAGAAGATGACCAAGTCGATCTCGACAAACTTCCCGGAAACCAAGATCTTTGTTCTGCTGGTTGATGAGCGTCCGGAAGAAGTGACAGACTTCAAACGCAATGTTGATAAGCGGGTCGAGGTCGTTGCGTCGACATTCGACGAGCAATCGTCTCGGCTTGTTGCGGTCGCGGAGATGGTCATCGAGAAAGCGAAGCGACTGGTTGAGTACGGCGAGGATGTGGTCATCTTCCTGGACTCCATCACGCGTCTCGCTCGTGCGTACAACTCCGAGATCCCGCATTCCGGGAAAATCATGACCGGTGGTCTGGACTCCAATGCGCTCCAGCGTCCCAAGAAGTTCTTCGGTGCGGCTCGCGCGATCGAGCGTGGTGGTTCGTTGACCATCATCGGGACGGCGCTGGTCGATACCGGGTCCAAGATGGACGAGGTGATCTTCGAGGAGTTCAAGGGGACGGGCAACAGCGAACTGCATCTGGATCGCCGTTTGGTCGAGAAGCGGATCTATCCAGCGATCGATGTCGCGGCCTCGGGCACGCGTCGCGAAGAACTGCTGATGGATCCGAAGGAGATCGAACTAGTGTACAGGCTCCGGAAGGTCCTCGCGGACATGAATGTGGTCGAGGCGATGGAGCTGCTCAAGTCGAGACTCGGGAAGCACAAGACCAACGCGGAGTTCCTGATGGCGATGGCGCTGAGCTGATCGGTCGAGGGACTGCTTGTGAGCCGGGAATTGCGTGAACCGGGATCGTGTTGATCTGGTACACTCCATAGAGCGGTTTACGGGTCGTTTATCTGAGTAGGAACACGCGTGTATGTCCAGAGTGCATCATCAACACCAACAGGCTGAGCCGCTGCTCGAGAGCGCTCGGGTCCGATTGGGATTGAGCAAGGGTGTCAAGATGATTGGTGCGCTCGCGTGGGCGACTGGGCTTGGTGTGATTGGTGTCTGGATACTCATCGGTCAATCGCTCCCCGGTTTTTTGGGATCGCTCGATCGTGTCGAGCGCTTGATGGTCGGGCTGGGGATGCTCAGCGGGGCGCAGCTTGTTTTTTTGATGTTTGTCGCGGAGCGGGTGTTTGTCAGGACCCCGAAACGGCTGACACTCTCGGCTCACTGGGGGTTGATGCTCGTCGGGGTCGCGTGCTTTGTGATGTTTGTTGTGGGTCGGGTCTGGACTGGAGTTTTGATATGATGCGCGGACGCAGGTTGTTCTCAAAGAAACACTGGGCGGGTATCGGCGCAGCCGTGCTTGCGGTTGGGGGTGTGCAGCATTCGGCTCAGGCGCAGGCGAGCGACGCACAAGCCGCACGCGCTATTGAGACGGTGGTGGGGCTGGATCTTGGGCTCAATGAGCCCGTGAGTCCTTCGGATTACCAGCTCGCGATGTATCTGCTGGAGATGGCGCTCGAGATGAATCCTGGAGACGCGGAACTCGCACGCTCGCTGGCGCAGGCGGCGTGGATGTCTGCGGACCACGAGACATTGATCGAAGCGACCCGATCAATCGTCAAGAATGACCCGAGTGATACAGTGGCGCAGCTGCGCCTCATCAGCGGGATCA
>JAEPQP010000246.1 GCA_017640485.1 Phycisphaerales bacterium
ACAAACTCGTCTCGTCCATGCCCCCCGTCGCTCGCGCCGTGCCAGACGGTCATGCCCACGACGCGTGGAGCATCAGCGTAGATTTTCTCTCGCATATCACCGACGCCGCGTGCCGGCGCGTGATGGTCAGCGAAGAAATGACCGACACCATCGAATCCGCGGATCCCGGAATCGATCAACAAGTCGCTTGGCTCTCCGGCTTGCTTGGCAGCGAGGTCGAGGTCCCCGCAACCACCGGACAGCGCGCCGAGATTGCACGCACCGTCCGCAAGTGGATCTCCGAACTCGAAGACCGGGGTGAATCCAGCACCTGGCGTTTCGGTCTGCGTCTCGCAGAACCGATCGGCGAGGGACTCGCTCCGGACATCGACCAGCCCGACGAATCGGTCATGTGGTCGCTCAGCTTCTACCTCCAGTCACTCGACGACGAGGAGGTCATCATCCGCGGCGCCGATGTCTGGCTCATCAACCGCGAGCGCATCGTCTACGAGGGACTCACGCTTGAGAACCCGCAAGAACTCCTTATGGGAGAGCTCGGCCGCGCGAGCCGGTACTACAAGCACCTCGAAGAAGCGCTCGAAGAAACCGAACCCATCCAACTGCTCATTGACACCAAAGAAGCGTACCGCTTCCTCCGCGAGGTCAAGCCCGTCCTTGAAGAGCAAGGCATCGGGGTTGAGTGCCCCAGCTGGTGGGACTCGCAAGCCGGTCGTCTCGGAACCAAACTCCGCATCGATTCCGACCCATCCGAAATGGTGCTCGGCGAAGGTGCAGACGCCGAAGCCGCGGGATCACAGCTCGGACTCTCGACGCTCGTCGGGTACCACTGGGAGATCGCGATCGGGGACACCACCCTCACGCTCCACGAGTTTGAAGAGCTCGCACAAAAGAACTCCCCGCTCGTGCGCATTGGTGGACAATGGGTCGAGATCCGCCCAGAAGATGTCGAGAACGCGATCAGCTTCATGCACGAAAACCCCGGCGGCGAGATGGAGCTCGGAGAAGCGATGCAACTCGCACTCGCGTCCGACTCAGCACAGACCGGACTCCCAGTCACCGGCGTCGAAGC
>JAEPQP010000057.1 GCA_017640485.1 Phycisphaerales bacterium
ACTCTACACCAAGACACACCCCACTACCACACCATCGGCACACCAATCCGCCCCACTCAAGCCCTACCCTATCTACATGACCAATCCCACGACCAATAACACCCCAGACACCCCTTCTACCCCTACCCATACAACAATCCCGGCAGACATCCCTTCAGAACGCCGCGACACCCACACCCAGTGGCTCAAAGAACTCACCGCCATCCCCACCGCCGCGGGTCACGAACACCGCGTCATCGATTGGATCAACAACTGGCTCGCCGATCGACCCGAGATCGCCTCCAAAGCCGACGCCCACGGCAACATCGAACTCCGACTCGCCAACAACGAAGAAACCAACAACCCCATCTACTTCACCGCACACCTCGACCACCCCGCGTTCGTCGTCGAAGAAACCCTCTCTTCCTCCGAAGTCATCCTCGCCTTCCGTGGAGGAGTCATGTCCGACTACTTCCCAGACGCGACCGTCCGCATCCACCCCCCCTACGACAACCACCACACCCCCGACACCTACACCCTCGCGACCATCACCAACGAACACAAAACCGAAAACACCGACGACAAGCCCTGGTCCGAAACCGACACCAACGACAACCCACAACAACCCAAGCCCCCCTTCAAACTCTACCACGCAATCCTCAAAGACCCCCAACCCATCAAACCCGGATCCATCGCGACCTGGGACCTCCCCGACCAAGAAATCATCACCGACGATGAGGGCAAGCAGATCCTCTACACCAACGCCTGCGACGACCTCGCCGCCCTCGCCGCGGCGCTGTGCGCCCTCGACGAGCTCCGCCTCGCCAACGACAAGAACGACACCCGCGTCCTCCTCACCCGCGCCGAAGAGATCGGGTTCATCGGCGCGATCGGCGCCTGCCGCGACCGCTTCATGCCCAAAGACTCCCGCATCCTCGCGCTGGAAAACTCCCGCGCCTTCGCCGACTCCCCCATCCACGCCGGACCGATCGTCCGCGTCGGTGATCGCATCTCCGTCTTCTCCCCAGACCTCACCGGCGCCGTCGCCAAAGTCGCCGAGACCATCTCCGGAGGTCCCTCCACCCCCACCGCGTCACAAAAACAATCCGACCTCCCCACATGGCGCTGGCAACGCAAACTCATGGCCGGAGGCGCCTGCGAAGCATCCGTCTTCTGCGCCTACGGCTACACCGCCACCTGCCTCTGCCTCCCCCTGGGCAACTACCACAACATGGCCAACCTCACCGAAGCCCAAGCCGGGACCCACGAACAAGACTTCGGTCACCCCCCAAGAGTCGGACGCGAACACATCGGACTCGACGATTACCAAGGACTCATCGACCTCCTGATCGCCTCAGCCCAGTCCCTCCCAGAATCCCCCGCCTTCATCGACCGAATCGAACGACTCTGGGACCAGCACGCCAATATCCTCGCATAAACTCACCCACCATGATCCTGCTCATCACATACCTCGCCATCGCACTCTTCGTCTCCTTCTTGTGCTCGCTGCTCGAAGCCGTCCTCCTCTCCGTCCCGCGCACCCACATCGCCGTCCTCCGCGACGCCGGATCTTCCGCCGCCGACCGCCTCGAGCGCATGAAAGAGGACATCGACCAACCCCTCGCCGCGATCCTCACCCTCAACACCTTCGCCCACACCCTCGGCGCCGCCGGAGTCGGCGCTCAAGCCGCCGTCATCTGGGGAGAAGCCTGGGTCGGTCTCGTCTCCTTCGTCCTCACCCTCCTCGTCCTCATCTTCTCCGAGATCATCCCAAAAACCCTCGGAGCTGTGCACTGCAAATCCCTCGCCCCCTTCACAGCCGTCACCATCGACTGGCTCATCCTCATCTTCAAACCCGTCGTCGCCGTCTGCAACGCGATCTCCAAACTCTTCGCACCCAAGCAAGCGATCCCCCGGGTCTCACGCGAAGAAGTCAGCAACCTCGCCAAGCTCGCCCACGACGAGGGAGTCATCGACGACCTCGAACTCAAAATCGTCCGCAACCTCGTCGCCCTCCGAGAGATCATCGTCGAGCAAGTCATGACCCCCCGCGCCGTCGTCTTCACCTACAACGCAAACGACACCGTCGCCGACATCCTCGCCCAAGGCCCATCCAAGTTCGCCCGCGTCCCCATCATCCAAACCTCCCTCGACGACCAGGTCGGCATCATCCACCGACGCGAGATCTACGCCGCCCACCGCGAAGGCAAAGACCAAACCACGCTCCGCGAGCTTGCCCGACCACTCCACATCATCCCCGAAACAGCCACACTCTCCAAAATCCTCCTCGAGTTCATCCGCCGCCAAGAACACCTATTCCTCGTCGCAGACGAGTTCGGTGGATCCGCAGGCATCCTCACTCTTGAAGACACCATCGAAACCCTCATCGGCGCCGAGATCGTCGACGAAACCGACGACGAAGTCGACATGCGCGAACTCGCCAAACGCATGATCAACGCCCACCAAGAACACCACCCCCGCACGAACACACAAGAATCAGCTGAAGACACCAAAGACAAACAAACACCCCAAGAGTAAACAAACACATCAAAATCCCAATATATGGTGAGCTCAACAACGCGCTACGCCCACACCCCACAGGAGACCCAATGGGATACATCATCACACTCGCCATCCTCTCTGTCATCGTGATCGCGATTCTCCTCTTCGTCATCGGGATCTACAACACCCTCGTCAAGCTCAAGAACCGCTACCTCAACTCCTTCGCTCAAATAGAAGTCCAGCTCAAACGCCGACACGACCTCATCCCCAACCTCGTCGAAACCGTCAAAGGCTACATGACCCACGAAAAGGAAACCTTCGAGAAGGTCATCGCCGCACGCAACCAAGCCGCCGCCCTCCTCGAAGCCGCGTCCAAAAACCCATCCGACCAATCCGCGATGACCGCACTCGCCGGCGCCCAAGGCGCCCTCTCCGGCGCCGTCGGCGGACTCATGGCCGTCATGGAAGCCTACCCAGACCTCAAAGCCGACTCCCAGTCCACCATGCTCCAAGAAGAGCTCACCTCCACCGAAAACAAAATCGCCTTCGCCCGCCAGTCCTACAACGACTCCGTCACCTCCTACAACACCTACCGCCAATCCTTCCCCCCCGTCCTCATCGCCCCCGTCGTCGGACACCCAACCGACGCCGCCTTCCTCGAGTTCGAAGACTCCGCCCAAATCCAACAAGCCCCGAGCGCGTCACTCTCGTGAAAGCGAATCAATGAACACAGACGCCAGCCAGAGCCCCCGCCAAACAATGGACTTCTTCGAACACCAGGACCGCGCCAAAGCGCAGTCCAAAAAGTTCGTCCTTCTCTATGCGATCTCCGTCATCGCGATCTGCGCCGTCCTCTCCATCATCGCATTCACCATCGTCTTCTTCTCCGCAAGCGAACCCAACCAATCCGCGACCCTCCCCGCTTTCGCCGCCGCCGCGATCACCGCGCTCACCACCGCCCTCCTCATCGGCGCCGGATCCGCCCACCGAATCTCCGAACTCAAAGGCGGTGGCTCAACCGTCGCCCGCTCCCTCGGCGGGATCCTCATCGACCCCTCCACCCGCGACCCGCACCAACGACAACTCCTCAACATCGTCGAAGAAATGTCCATCGCCTCCGGAGTCCCCGTCCCCCCTGTCTACATCATGCCAAACGAAAAAGGCATCAACGCCTTTGCCGCAGGATACGCCCCGGGAGACGCCGTCATCGGAGTCACCCAAGGATGCATCACCGGACTCAAACGCGACGAGCTCCAAGGCGTCATCGCACACGAGTTCTCCCACATCCTCAACGGCGACATGAAACTCAACATCCGGATGATCGGGTTCCTCAACGGCATCCTCCTCCTCACCATCATCGGACACCTCCTCCTCCGCTACGCACCACACACCGCCCGCGACAAGAACGGCGTCCCCGTCCTCCTCGTCATGCTCGCACTCGCGATCTCCATGCTCATCCTGGGATCCCTCGGCGCACTCGCCGCCAAACTCATTCAAGCCTCCGTCTCCCGCCAGCGCGAGTTCCTCGCCGACGCCTCCGCCGTCCAGTTCACAAGAAACCCAGAAGGCATCGCCAACGCCCTCCGAAGACTCGGATCAAAGCAACGCGCCACAAAGGTCAAACACCCCCGCGCCCAAGAATCCGCCCACATGTTCTTCGGACAAGCACTCAACCTCGGCGCCTCCCTCGCCACACACCCACCACTCCCCCTCCGCATCAAACGCATCAACCCCCAATGGGACGGCACCTTCCTCCCACCACTCGAAGTCACCACCCCCCAAACCGAACCTCAGCCAAAGAAGCCCTCCGCCCAAGAACGCCTCCGCGACCAGTTCAACAAACGCATGGGCACCGCGATCCCCGATTCGCTCACCGCAGCCATCCCCCTCCTCGCCGCCTCAGGCACCCTCACCCCCGACCACATCGACCACGCCCGCGCCATCATCCAGTCCATCCCAGAACCACTCAAAGACGCCGCCCACGACATCTCCTCGTCCCGCGCCGTCGTCTACGCGCTGCTCCTCGACCGCCAGAACGCCCGCGTGTTCCAGGACCAGATCGATCATCTCGCAAAGCACGCCGACCCCGCCGTCGCCAAACTCACCCAGCAACTCTCCACCGCCGCGACGACCCTCAAGCCCGAGCTCCGCCTCCCGCTTCTGGACATGACCCTCGCGTCCCTCGCCCACCTCTCCGATCAGCAGCACGCAACCTTCCGCGACAACATCACCGCGCTGATCAGCATGGATTCCTCCGTCACCCTCTTCGAATGGGTCACTATTCGAGTCCTCACCCGCCACCTCGAGCAGCGCCAGGGAATCAACAATCAACCCACCACCCAGTACTACGCCCTCAACAAACTGAGCACCGAAGTCTCGACGCTCCTCTCCATCATCGCCCGCACCGACACCCCGACCGAAACAGAAGCGGCAGAAGCCATCACCCTCGCCAACACCGCGCTGCCCTCTTCCAACTCCACCCCCATCGCCACCCTCCTCCCCGAAGACCAGTGCACCCTCGACGCTCTCGGCTCCGCACTCAGCACCCTCAACACCGCCTCCCCCAAACTCAAACGCGCCATCCTCCACGCCGCCACCCTCACCGCCGCCCACGACCGCATCATCACCACCACCGAAGCCGAGCTCATCCGCGCCATCGCCGACACCCTCTCAATCCCCGTCCCCCCGCTCCTCCCCAACCAACAACTCCCTAGCGAATAACTCGCGAAACACCAGTCCAATAGAAATCACACACAACCACTCTGCTCCCCAAGCGTCCGGGGGAGGTGTCCGCGTCTTCGCGGACGGAGGGGGTCTTTACTCCCCCGCTCAACACGCGTAAGCCACCCCCGATTCAAACCCTCGACACACCACCGAGCCCCACACTCTGAACACAACCCAAGCCCCTCTCCAAGCTCGTACCCACACCGCAAGCAAACCCGCCCCCGCGTCGAAGCCAGCCGCTTCTGAAAAGCCCCAACCCGGCGCACATACACCATCATCGAACCGATCACCACACTCAAAAACACAAACATCCCACCAAACAAAAACACCGGATCGACAAGCCACTCCACTGGAATGATGTCAAAATAGACCAACACCAAGAAGCCCAGTTTGGACACAACCACCAAGCCACTGACCACTAAATAAGGCGCTAAGGCCCGCCACACATACACCGGCATCCCAAACCGAACCGTCCACTTCTTCATCCTCAAATCGTATACAAAAAAACCCGCTCCGAGAAGCGGGCTCATGGTCTGCAAAAGGTTCAAGCCATCACGGCGCACAGAAACACGAAGACTCCACCACCGTGTCCGCGTCCGCAAACGCCGCCGCGATGGGATCATCAAGGCGCATCGCCTCGCCCATCTTCCCCTGACCGACCAGCGCCTCGCGCAGACCAACCAGCGCCCACCCGTTCCCGCGATTGATCTCCAGATCCTCCCGGTACAACCCCTCCGCCTGCGCATATTCCCCGCTCTCAACAAGCAGCGCCCCCAGCGCGTGCCGGACCGGGAGCATCCACGCCGGAGGCTCATCATAAATCAACCGGTCCTCATGCTCAATGCCCTCACGCATCACCGCGAACGCCTCCTCCTTCCGCCCCTCCCGATACAACAACTCCCCGCGCATCATCGCCCGCGCGATCGGGAGGATGTTCCCCACCGGGTTGTTCATCACATACCACTCCTCGGGAACCTCCGCCATCCGGCGTTCAAACTCCGCCATCTCCGCGCGCGCCTGCTCCGTCCGACCCAGCGCGCTGCACGCCACCGATCGGCTGTACGCCCAGGTCGCCCGCGACATCAACCGGTATTCCGGATAGTCGGGCTCCTCGAGAACCTCCTCCCACTTCCCGAACCGGATCATCACATGCAGCGAGTTGGGCATGATCCCATCGATCAATCCCGCGTACGCCCGCAGCGCCCCCTCGGGCATCTCCGCCTCGATATCCCGCGCCGCCTTGAGCGCCCGTTCATAGTTCCCCGACATCATCGACGCATACGACAGGAAGTGCAGGTTGTGCCCGTAGTACATCGCGTACAACCCAGGCTCGGGCGCATCCTTGAAGTACGCCCGGTCCGCCTCGATCGCCGCGATGTTCGACGCCGCCGCGTCCTCGTACCGACCCACACGGATAAAGATATGCGAGGGCATATGCACCAGATGCCCAGACCCGGGAACCAGATCAATCAGGTCCTCCGCCGCCGCGACCGCACGATCCGGGTCGTCCGACGCTTCGACCGCGTGAATGTAAAAATGCTTCGCGCCCGGATGCTCCGGATGCTCCCGCATCACCCGCTCAAGCACCTCCACCACCTCCAGGATCCGCCCCTTCGGACTCCCATCACCCCCCCAGTAATCCCAAGGCTGCAGGTTCATCAACGACTCCCCATACAGCGTCCCCACATCACCATCACCCCCGAAGCGCCCGTACACCGAACCCATCGCGTCCGCGTACGCCTGATCCAATCCTGACCGGTCCTCCGGCGCGGGCCACGCATACCGCTTGCTCAGCGCTTCGACCAGCGCCCACTCAACCGCCGACTCATCATCGAGCGCCGCCAGCGCCTTGTCCGCCGCCTCGCGTCCGCGCTGGGACCGCTCCTCCGTCATCGCCGGATCATTGATGTTGATCCCCTGACAGTACGCCACCCCCCACCACGCCATCGCCGCCGACGGATCCACCTCCGCCGCCATCTCAAACGACCGGATCGCCTCGTCGTGATTAAACCCGTACATCAGCTGTATCCCCTGATCAAACCACTCTTGCGCCGCCGACGAATCCGTCGTGATGGGTCGCGTGTAGTTCCCGAACCCGCTGTACCGCTTCGCCGTTGCGTCGCGATCCGACCGCTCAACCGAACTGCACCCACCCAACAGTCCAACAGACACTCCGCCAACCAAACCAACAGCAAGACCAACCGTCGCCACGCGCACACACACCCGAATCTTCATCATGCACCCTTCCATTCAATGATCCAAACAAAAAAGCCCGCTCATCCGAACGGGCTCTCAAAATTCAACTGCAATCCAAACCGATCAGCCTTCCTCGGCCTTCGCGATCTGCCACTCCTCGAGATCAACCGGCGCCTGACGACCAAAGATCGAAACCAGCACACGAACCATCCCCTTCTCCGGGAACAACTCATCAACCGTGCCCTCGTAGTTCTCGAACGCGCCCTCCTTGATCGTCACGTTCTCGCCCTTCTCGAACATCAACTTCACAGTCGGCTCGTCCTCAGGCTTCCGCGAATCAAGCAGCATCTTCTCCGCCTCGTGCATCTCCATCGGAGTCGGACGACCAGCCGTGCCAATAAAGTCACCGACACCCGTCGTCTCCTTGATCAAGAAGAAGATGTCCTGCGGAATCCGACCATCGTCCTCAAGACGCATCTCGACAAACACATACCCCGCGTACAGCTTCTCTTCCTTGATCTTCGTCCGACCGCCCTTGATCGTCTTGATCTTCTCAGTAGGCACCAGAATCCGACCAACCAGATGCGTCATGTTCTCGATCTGGATCTTCCGCAAAAGCGTCTGCTGAACCGAGTTCTCCTTGTTGGAAGCAACCCGCAACACAAACCACTGCATCCCGTCCTGAACCAAAGGCTCATCAAGACCGATCCGACCCTCAATCTGAGGCACATCCTCACGAAGATCACTCACCGAAGTCCCTGAAACCGAAGGAGCAGGAGCAGCTTCCGGCGCAGATGGCGCATCGGCGATCGCTTCACCCGCCGCCTCAGTCGTCACAACCTCAGGAGTCGATTCACTCGTCTCGGTCCCGGCCTGCGACTGCTCGTTGTTCATCTCTTCGTTCATTCAAAGCCCCGTTCCAGCGACCCAATCAGAGCCGCCCAAAGTGTCGTCTTCCGAGCCCAAACTCACCGTTCCAGCACGCCGATCGCGCTGAAGAAGTACGAGAACCCAATATCCACAACATACAAAAGCCCCGCGATCAAGAAAGTCGCCACGATCACCACGATCGTCGAACCCTTCACCTCGCGATACGAGGTCCAGTTCACCTTCTTCATCTCCCCGTCCGTCGCGATCAAGAACTCCACCGACTTCCGCGACGAACCAATAAACCAGTACAACGCGATCGCGCCAACAAGCAACAGCCCGCTCGCGACTCCTGTCTGCAGATACTGCACCGGGAAGATCGGCGTGCTCGATGCACTCCGCACCGACCCGCTCATCGTTGGCTGATCCATATTCCCCACAATGATCCGCTCAGCATCCCCCGCCGTGTCGCGCGTCTCATCAGAGTCAAACCCGTAGACCACCAGCACCGAACGGTTCCCGCGATCCGGAGTAAACGACTCGACCAGCCCCCGCCCGATCTCCTCGAGCTCGTCACCCGTCCCGACATACCCCATCAGGATCACCGTGTCATCAGCGTTGACACTCCCAGAAGACTGGGTGATGTCCGCAACACCAGGGATCTGTGTATCACTCAGCGAGACCGTCCACGACCGAGCCGGGAGACGAACCGCACCCGCCTGCTTCCAGCCCCACGCCGCCGCGGTCAGCACAAGCACCCCCACGAACAGCGCCGTCATCACACGGATCCAGTAGCCCTGCCCCTGTTTGTATATTCCCAGTGCCATCGTGCCAGGCCCTCGCGTTACAACCTGCAAGCCAGACCCCGCGGATCAATCAGCACCCGCCGACTATCCGCCAATCCAGCCAATCAGCCGCCGGCAAGCACAAGCCACCACCGACCCAAGCAAGCCAAACAACCATCATGAAACACGGCAGGAAGGATTCGAACCTACGACCGGCGGATTTGGAATCCGCTGCTCTACCGGACTGAGCTACTGCCGTAGCAAGCCACCAATCCCATCGGACCAGCAACCATCGAGAACCGAGCCGACCAAACCAGCCAGCAACCAGCCCCCGCTTACTTCCGCTTGATCTTGTGCAGCGTGTGCTTCCGCAGACGAGGAGAGTACTTGCTGTACCCCTCCTTGACGCGATCGCTGATCCCGCCCTTCACATTGATGCTCGTCCGGTAGTTCAGGTCACCCGACTCGGTGCACTGCAACCAAACATACTCGCGAGCTCCAGCTTTCTTCTTGGCCATGACAGGCCTCCTCTTTCATTCGGTCGTCCACCACCAGCAGACAACCCGTTTCATCAAACCGGCCCGAAAGCTTCCACCTTCGGGCCGGGGAAGTTACAAATCATCCAACCAAGATCACTCGATGATCTCAGTCACGGTACCCGAACCAATCGTCCGGCCACCCTCACGGACCGCAAAGCGGAGCCCGTTTTCCATCGCCACTGGCTTCTCGCCAAGGTCGATTTCCATCGTCACGTTGTCGCCAGGCATGCACATCTCTGCCTTCGCGCCGCCGTCGCCGAACAGGTTGAGAACCTGACCGGTCACGTCAGTCGTGCGGAAGTAGAACTGAGGCTTGTAGCCCGCGAAGAACGGGGTGTGACGACCACCCTCGTCCTTGGTCAAGACATAGACCTGACCCTTGAACTTGGTGTGCGGAGTAATCGAGCCAGGCTTACAGATAACCTGACCACGAGTGATGTCGTTCTTCTCGATACCACGCATCAGAACGCCACAGTTGTCGCCCGAGATCGCGGTGTCCAGAGTCTTGTTGAACATTTCAACACCGGTGATGGTGGTCGACTGGTTCTCCTTCTGGAGACCAACGATCTCAGCAGCATCGCCGACCTTCACTGTACCACGCTCGACACGACCGGTCGCCACAGTACCACGACCCTTGATCGAGAACACGTCTTCAACCGAGATCAAGAACGGCTTGTCGTCCTCACGCTCTGGCTCAGGGATGTAGGTATCAAGGTGGTTGAACAGCTCGTCAAGCGGAGCACAGATCGCGTCGTCGCCTGGGTTCTCGAGAGCAGCTTTCGACTGACCACGAACCACTGGGGTGTCGTCGCCTGGGAAGTCGTACTTGTCGAGGAGCTCACGGATTTCCATTTCGACGAGGTCGAGGAGCTCGTCGTCGTCAACAAGGTCAACCTTGTTCATGAACACGACGATGTAAGGAACACCAACCTGACGACCCAGGAGCACGTGCTCACGAGTCTGAGGCATCGGTCCCGAGTCCGCAGCAACCACGAGGATCGCACCGTCCATCTGAGCCGCACCGGTAATCATGTTCTTCACGAAGTCAGCGTGACCAGGACAGTCCACGTGTGCGTAGTGACGCGACTCGGTCTCGTACTCAACGTGCGAGGAGTGAATGGTCACAGTCTTGTTCGAGTCACGCACAGTACCACCCTTGGTGATGTCCGCGTACGACTTCGCTTCAGACAAACCCTTGGCCGCCGCGCGAGCAACAAGAGCTGCAGTAAGGGTCGATTTACCGTGGTCAATGTGACCGATCGTCCCAACGTTCACGTGCGGTTTGTTCCGCTCAAAGGTTCCCTTTGCCATTGTTCGATTCCTCTAATCTAGTTTCTGAATCTAGTTTCTTTCGACGACCCGTTCTCGAGTGCCCTCTCAGAAGAAGAGAACCCAATGGCCGCACAATCCGTTATTTCCGAGCCAACCGTTCGCGATCGACCCCTGAACAATCTACTTGCAGAGTCCCGAAGAACCCTCATCAATTCACCCGTTCTCCGTCGCGCCCGCGAGTGCGATCACAGCCTGCAATCACACCACCAAACGCTGTTGTGCCGAGCAAAAAGCCGCTAGAGAGAGTTGAACTCTCGACCTCACCCTTACCAAGGGTGCGCTCTACCACTGAGCTACAGCGGCACAAACACCGCCCGGCCAACCGACCGAGCGGGATGGGATCATACCCCTCCCCAAGCCACGGTCAACCAATTGCCACCAAGCACCTTACCGAACCACGCAATTCTCCACAATCACCCATCCACTCCACCCCCAACACCAGATCCACCCCCGATCCAGTCCACAACCCACCCCTCTACCAACCCCCCAAACCCACAGACTCCCAAAACCCAAACAACACATCCAACCGATCCCCCAACACCCCCGACCAAACCCTACACCCGCGCAAAATCAACTCCCCATCTCCTCCATTCCAGCCACCAACCCCCCACTCCGCTGGCACCCCACCAACCACGCTGTACCTTCCAAGAAGTCGATCCCCCCCAAAGCACCCGGATCGACCACCCAATCACACACGCAAAAACGAAGAGGATCCCATGAAAACCACCGCAATCACAGCCCTCATCGCCGTCTCCGCAACCCTCTCAGCAACCTCATCCGCGAGCGCCGAACTCATCACCTACCAACTCGAATGGTCCGGAGAAGCCTTCCTCAATGAAGCCTCCGCCACCGGGTTCGTCACCCTCGACACCGACCTCCTCCCCAACCCAGGCTTCTACCAAGGCCAATGGGAAGGCTCCGCATTCACCAACTTCTCCATCAATGTCACCGGCGCCACCGCAGGCAACGGCACATTCTCCTCCAACAACGGCGACTTCGGGTCCGTCATCTGGAATGTCGTCGGAAACTCCCTCGACCTCAACACCGAACTCATGGGACAAGACGGATTCTCAGACTTCAATGTCTTCTCCCACGAACTCTTCCCCCTCGGCGATGACTCCCTCGCGCCCACCGGATTCCTCCCCTTCACACTCGTCCTCGGCGGAATCGTCCCCGACTTCGCGCTCGGAGAAGGCGACAACGGAGACATCGGAGACCTCATCGAACTCGTCTCAATGGCGCCCGTCCCCGCACCATCCTCACTCGCCCTCCTCGGATTCGCGGCGATCACCACCCGTCGTCGCCGCTAAGCCAAAACCCCGATAACACAAACCACCGGGACCGTCACCCGACGGTCTTTTCTTTGCATCACCCCCCCATCACCCCTCGAATTCCTTTGGATCAATCCCACACTCCCAGTACAGTATCAACACCATGAAGACACCCTCCATCAAATCCCTCGCCCTCTCCGCCGCAGCAATCTCCATCGCGTCAACCCCCGCCAACGCAACCTGGTCCATCCTCATCGCCGACACCCGCACCGGAGAGATCGTTGTCGGCTCCGCAACCTGCCTCACCGGGTTCGACCTCGCCATCGAAACCCCCGTCGTCCTCACCGGGATCGGCGCGATCACCGCACAGTCCTCCGTCGACTCCACCGGACAAAACCGGATGCTCGCCCGCGACCTCCTCCTCGAGCGTCTCCCCCTCACCCAAGTCCTCGACCAACTCGCCCTCACCGACCCCGGACACAACAACCGCCAGTACGGCATGATCACCGCCAACGGAGACACCCTCACCTACTCCGGACCCGACAACGCCGACTGGGCCGGAGGCATCACCGGACGAATCGAACAAGGACAACCCGGACCCCAAGACGACATCGTCTACGCCGTCCAAGGCAACATCCTCACCGGACAACCCGTCGTCCAAGCCGCCGTCGACGCCATCATCGCCACCAACGCCGACCTCCCCGAACGACTCATGGCCTCCATGCTCGCCGCCCGACAAGCCGGAGGCGACGGCCGATGCTCATGCTCCCCAGCAACCCCAACCGCCTGCGGCTCCCCACCCCCCGGAGACTTCAAGTCCGCCCATGTCGGATACATGATCGGATCCCGCGCCGGAGACACCGACTCCATCCGCGCCTTCTACAACCTACCAAACGCTCAATCAGCAATCTCCACCACCCTCACCCAACTCGACGACGACACCTTCGCCATCGCCACTGACGACGGGAACATCCACCTCTACAACAACGCCACCAACCCAAACGAACAAACCGCACACTTCACCTTCGAACAAACCCTCGAAACTGGTTTGACAAACCTCTCCAACCTCACCGCCGCCGACCTCGACAACAACGGACTCCAAGACCTCATCTTCCAAACCGGAAACCGAGACATCACGGTCATCTTCCAATCGACACCAGACTCTTTCGATCAAATAGTCGCACTCCCACAACTACCGAATCCAACCATCAACAACATCGAGCCGTTCATCATTCCCGGACAACAGCCACAGTTCTTAGTCTCTGCCGGACCAAGCGGTTACCTCCGCGCCTTCAGATTCAACGGCACAGAGTTTGAAGTCACCTACGACAACTACGACGAAGGCCGTCACAAAGACGCTGAACTCATCGATATCAACAACGACCAACTCCCAGACCTCTTAGACCTTGATAACGATTCCCCATTCCCGTCCGTCGTCATCTACCCCGGAGAAGCAAACGGGAAGTTCGCTGACGAGTCATACCTCCCCAACACCTCAGCCGACCCCGTCAAAGTCCGCGCCACCGACATCAACAACGACAACCTCATCGACATCCTCGTCGCCACCGGCTCCTCCCGCGTCATCGACGCCTTCATCAACACCGGAACCCCAGAGTCCCCTACTTTCGGACCCGCCATCTCCTCCCCACTCGCCAACCAAGCCGTGGACTTCCAGATCACCGACCTCAACAACGACAACATCCAAGACGCCGTTGTCCTCCTCGCCGGGGGAGCCAACCTCCGCTACTACCTCGGAGACGGCGCGGGCAACTTCTCCGAAACCGACCGCACCCGCCTCGGAGGCATCCCAACCGACGCCCTCCTCGCCGACCTCAACAACGACGGAGACATGGACCTCATCACCAACGCATCCAACAAACTCCTCATCTACGACAACCTCCAGAACGGAATCGTCCAACGCCAAACCGGTTTCGCGCGTGGCGACAAGTACATGTTCATCAACATCGCCAACCAGAACGCCGCCGCCGAGGACCCCGTCGACCAGATGCTCACCCAGTTCAACGACTTCCGCATGGACCAAGTCGGAATCATCGACGCCGTCCAAACCAGAGTCACCCCCCCAACCCGGGTCCTTATCGACTCCCCCGCCGCCCCCCAATCCGTCCGCATTGAGCTTCTCGACTTCCAGAACACGCCCATCACCGCACCCACCACCTTCACCATCGAGACCGACCCCGCCCAACTCACCGCAGGCGCCCCCCAACTCATCGTCCCAGGCATCTACGAGATCCCCCTCACCGCCACCTCCGCAAACGGCGCCACCCCAGACACCCACCCATTCACCATCAAAGCCACCACAACCAACCCTTCAAAAGACCTGGCTCCATACACCATCACCCTCATGCCACAGGTCTTGATCCCCTCCACCAACTCCCTTGCCGATTTCAACGCCGACGCTGTCCACGATTTCTTTGACATCAGCGCTTTCCTCACCTTCTGGACCGCCCAAAGCCCCGTCGCCGACCTCAACAACGACGCCCTCATCGACGCAACCGATGTCACCCTCTTCCTGAACGCCTTCAAATCCACCCCCTAACGCTGACTCCAAGACCAACAGTCCACGCCCCCACACCGGACCTACAGTTGTCCTACACACGCTCCAGGAGGAACCCCAATGAAAACATTCATCAAAATCGCCGCCGTCCTCATCATCCTCGTCATCATCGCATTCGTCGCCCTCTTCGCCTTCGGCCTTTCACAACTCGACGCCATCGTCAAAGCTGGTATCGAACGCGGAGGCACCTACGCCACCGAAACCACTACGACTGTCGGAGATGTCAGCGTCAAACTCGATGGCTCCTTCGCCATGAACGAGTTCAAAATCGCCAACCCAACGGGATTCACCTCCGAACACTTCTTCAAACTCGGTGAAACCTCCGTCCAGCTTGAACCCTCATCCCTCGCCTCCGATGTCATCGCCGTCCCCGACATCACCTTCAAGAACATCGACATCATCCTCGATAAGGGCGGCGACCCCTCCAACTACAACACCATCCTCAACTCACTCAAACGCTTCGAAAACAAAGACCAGAAAGCCGCACCCGACAACGCCGGAGGCAAGAAAGTTGCCATCGACTCACTCACCCTCGAGAACATCGACATCCGCGTCGCCAACATGCCCGGAGTCTCCCTCCTCACAGGTGATGTTGCCATCAACATCCCCTCCATCGAACTCAAAGACATCGGCAAAGACGAACCCATGACCGCCGCCGAGATCACGAACCTCGTGATCAAAACAGTCCTCACCGCCGCCGTCGAAGCCGGCGGAGGCATCTTCCCAACCGATATCCTCGGCGACCTCGCCAACGGACTCACCGACCTCTCCTCCCTCTCCGATATGGGCGTCACCGTCCTCAATGACGCAGGAGAACTCGTCGGTGAACAACTCGACAATGTCCTCGACCAAGTCAACGACATCACCGACGGCGCCCAAGACGCCATCGAAGACCTCACCAAAGACCTCCCCGATGGTGTCGGCGAAGACCTCAAAAACGTCACCGAAGACATCACCGACCAAGCGGGCGAAGCTGTCGAAGAGGTCACCAATGAAATCGAAAAAGGACTCGGGAACCTCTTCGGAAACAAAAAAGAAGACGACTAAGCCTTCATCACAAACGCACAGTCTCAATCCTCAACCAACAACCTGATACACATACACCCCCACACCCTTGGTTCCAAGGGTGTTTTTCATTCCCCCACACTCCAACCGCTCCCTACCGCGCCATCCAGACCAATCTCCACCCACGCCCCGCCCCCGACAGCGCTCGCATACCAAGCCCGGCTTCCCCGATACGCATCCCACCGACCATCCACCCGACCCATCCCCGTCGACTGAAGCACCACCGACGGATCCACCCGCTCAACAAACCCCCGCGCGCTCCCCCGATTCGAACCGCTCACCGACCCATGATGCGGAAGCTCCATCACCACCACCCCCTCCAGATCCCCGTCGTCAATCCCGCCCCACCCCCCGCCCCCCCATGCCCCCCGCCACAGCACCCCGCGGTCCCCCCCCTCAGGCGCCCCCACCCCCCGC
>JAEPQP010000127.1 GCA_017640485.1 Phycisphaerales bacterium
CGACTTCTTTGATATTCAGTTGTTCATCGCGCTGTGAGATTTGTGTAGTCTCTTCTCGGCGGGCGTCCAATATTGGGCGCCCGTTTTTATATAAGGATTTTTGATCGGTGGAACAAGGGAAATGGAGGTTGGGCGTGAGTGGATGGAACCGGGATGACGGTGTTGCGAATAGTGGTGTGAAGTTTCAAGAAGGCCGAGTCGTTTGGGTCTTTGGATTGGTGAGTTCTTCACGGATCATGAACTGAACATGAAATCAGAGTTGGCGATGAGCAGGGTTGTTTGATCTGATCTGTTGTGTTGCTGATGTGGAGCAGGGCTGGCGTCGTGTTGATGCGAGGGCTTTGTGTGTGGGGAGAACTGTGGCGTGGGGAGAGAGCGGGTTCTTTCGCGGGCGGATGTTTGAGCTTCGCGGGGGTACCCTGGAACGGGCGGTCTGTTTGGACGCCCGTTTTCATTTGATCTGCGCATGAAAAACTCCTCAGCGTGGTGCTGAGGAGTTAGGAGGAGATCGATTCACAAATGAGATTATGCGCGACGGCGGCGCGATGCGATCAGGCCGAGTCCTGCGATTGAGAGGATTGAACCTGGGGCAGGGATCTCACGGTTGAAGGTGATGGTGTCCAGGAGCATGTTCCAAGCGCCGTCGGTGTTGTACTCTTGGAACTCGACACGATAGATGTTGTCCATGTCTGAGGAGAGCGAGAAGATCGCGGCTCCTGAGTCGAGATTCGATGGGATGTTGTACATCGCGGAATCGACGACTGCTCCTGCGAGGTCGTACGCGGTGACGATGAAGTCATTGGCTTGGGTTTCGCCGTTGAAGAGGAGGCCTTGCACGAGGCTGGCGCCTGCTCCGCCGAGGTCGATGTCGATTGCGAGGGTGTCGCTGAGCGAAGGATCGCCGGTGCTTGAGCTTGCGTAGACATTGGGTTCGGTCGCGAAATCAACAGCTGGGAATGCGGTTGGGAAGCCGAGGATGACGCCTCCTGAGAACTGGATCTGTCCTCCGGCGTAGTCGAGGATTTGTTCTGGTCCTGCAGCTGCGTAGGTGCTTGGTCCGATCGGGCGGTCGTCGAAATCGACGGTGAATGCGATGCCTGCGGATGCGGCGGCGGTGCATGATGCTGCTGCGATGAGTGCAGTGATTGTGGTGTTCATGATGAACGCTCCCTTGAAATGTGAACCCCAACGAGTTTGGGCTTCGTGTGTGATTCAGGTCCCGGGAGTGCCGGAACCTGTTGATTGAGCCTGAATTATGAGACGGAAATCTTCTCGGACCAGCGAATTCAAAGAACTAGACGAAGATTCTTTGGTGAATTGTCCCTAACTTCTGTTCGGGATTGGGGTCCTGCTGGTTTGTGGGGGGTGTGGGGCTGTGGTAGAGTGGTGGAAAGGAGTCTCTGAATGGAACCAGGGTTGATGATTGCGGTGATGGTGAGTTGTATGGTCGCGGTTGGAGCGGGGGTGTTTGTCGCGATTCAGGGGTCGAAGTCGGCCGGGAAGAAGGGTGATAACCAATCACAGGGGGATGGGGGAGAGTCCGCTTAGGACTCGGGAGTGGGGACTGGATCGGAGATGTAGTGGATTTGACCGCCGGTGACTCCGGCTCGTTTTCCGATGTCGATGTTCGCGGGATCACTCAGGAACTCATCGGCTCTGGCGCGGTCCTCGACGAGGAGTGAGAACCAGACCTGTGTTGGATCGTCGGTGTCCACGCGGACCCATTCGAGGGCGAGGCCGAAGGGGGGGAGCATGCTGAGGTTTTCGTCGAAGACTTGGCGCCAGGTGGGGTAGTCTTGGACGGTGTTCTGGACGAGCATTCGGAGTTGGGTGGACATGGGGGAGTATATGCGATCTTTGTCTAGCGTTGATTCAGTATCTCGGCGAGCCAGTCCACACGACCGATGGCTTCGCGGAGTGCTGTATCGGGTGAGTCGCAAATTGCGAGCGAGTTGTTCTTCAAGGGTATCCAGCACATTTCGTATTCATCATGAGAGAAGTAGTGTTCTTGAAAAGTGTAGCTGTCATTTTCGCGTTCAATAGTGACCATTCGATCTTCAACAGGGTGATTGATGCGAAGCAAGATTCCGGGACAATTGCCGGATCGAGAGCAGTAGGGGCAGTCTTGTTGCTTTTGTTTTTTATTAAACATGATTGTTTAAAGGTATGAGGAGGAAATGCTATCAGCTTGGATGTCTGTGATTTTCGAATCGTTGAATGACATCGTCGCCATCCTTGTGGCCTAAGCGGCCCCACGCATGATCACAATGCAATGCCTTGCATTCGCATGACTGAACAGAATCATTTCCAGGTTGCACACAAGTGCCGCACAGGTAGCAGCGATACACAATGTATGGCTTTCCAGGCCAGTACCCATCAACGCAGCCGGTTGTGCAGTATTGGTAGCTGATGCCCTGAAATACAACATGATCAGGTGTTTGCTGACGTGATTGGAAATCAGGGCTTACCACTCAGGTCCACCAGTGTACCGACCGTAAATGTCGGCCATGGCTTGGACCATTTCGCCGAGGGTGCAGTTGGCGAGGGCGCCTTCGACGAGGGCTGGCATGACATTCTTGTTGGCTCGTGCATCCTCGCGGATGGTTTCGAGGGCGGCTTCGACGGCGGCGTCATCACGGCGTTGCTTGAACTCAGCCAAGCGTTCGTTCTGGACGGTCTCGACTTCTTCGGAGATGGTGAGGATGTCGATCGGGCGTTCTTCGTTGTCGTCGGTGTATTGGTTGACGCCGACGATGATTCGGTCCCCGGCTTCGCATTCTTCGCTGAAGCGGTAACTGGCTTCGGCGATCTGTCGGCGGAAGTAACCCTTGTGGATGCCTCCGACTGCGCCGCCTTCGTCGATGGTGCTCGTGGTCGCGTGTTCTGGTTTCCAGGGGCCTCGTCCCATGTTGTCGATTTCTTCGATGTAGGCGAGGGCTTCGGCTTCCATCTTGTCGGTGAGCTCTTCGATGAAGTAGGAGCCTCCGAGCGGGTCGGTGGTGCGGGTGACTCCGGTTTCGTGCGCGAGGATTTGCTGGGTTCGCAGCGCGACGGTGACGGCTTGCTCGGTTGGGAGGCCGAGGGTTTCGTCCATGGAGTCGGTGTGCAGGGACTGGCAACCTCCCAGGACGCCGGCCATCGCTTGGTAGGCGACGCGGACGATGTTGTTGAGGGGTTGTTGCTCGGTGAGGGAGCAGCCTGCGGTTTGGACATGGGTCTTCATGAACCATGAGCGTTTGTTCTTGGCGCCGTAGCGATCACGCATCATCCGCGCCCAGATTCGACGAGCTGCACGGAGTTTGCAGATCTCTTCGAAGAACTCGTTGTGTGCGTTGAAGAAGAAGGAGAGGCGTGGTGCGAACTCGTCGATGTCCATGCCTCGGATGAGGCAGGCTTCGACATATTCCATGCCGTCGCGGAGGGTGAAGGCGAGCTCCTGGGGTGCGGAGGATCCGGCTTCGCGGATGTGGTATCCCGAGATGGAGACGGAGTTCCATTTGGGGAGGTGTTGTGATTGGAACTCGATGGTGTCGACGACGAGTTTGGTGGAGGCTTCGGGTGGGTAGATGAACTCGTTCTGTGCGTGGAACTCTTTGAGGATGTCGTTTTGGAGTGTGCCTCCGAGCGTGTCCCATGGGATGTTGCGTTGCTTAGCCATCGCGAGGTACATCGCCCAGATCACGCAGGCTGGGCCGTTGATGGTTTGGGAGACGGTGACTTGGTCGATGGGGATGTCCGCGTAAAGGCGGTGCATGTCTTCTATGGTGTCGATCGCGACGCCGCACTTACCGACTTCGCCTATAGAGAGCATGTCGTCGGAATCGCGTCCCATGAGGGTGGGGAGGTCGAATGCGGTGGAGAGTCCGGTGTTGGCTTTGGTGGAGGTCTTGGCGGCTTCGAGGAGATATTTAAATCGCTGATTGGTGTCGTCGGCGGAACCGAAGCCCGCGAACTGACGCATAGTCCAGAGGCGCGTTCTGTAGCCTTGCGGGAAGAGGCCTCTTGTGTATGGGAACTCTCCCGGGTTGTTGATATCTCGATCGAAGTTCTGGAGGGAGACGGGGAGGTTGTCTGGTGTGTAGCTCGGGTTGAGCGCGATGCCTGAGATGGTGACGGCGTGCGGATCGATGGTGGTGTTGTCGAGTCCGTTGTCGAGTCCGGGGCCTGAGATGGAAGTGGTGTGTGTGGTGTTTGACATGATGTATTCCAGTACAGAGGGGATTTACGGTACTCAATAGTATGTCTTTCCCAGCGGCTGGGGGGATTTGGGGGTTTTGGATGTGTTTGGATTGAAAGTGTTGTGGAGGTTGATGGATTGTAGTAGGTTTTATGGTAGTTGAGCGTTCATGCTCAGATTTATGTTTGGTTCGTGGGTAATTGCACAGGAGGTCGAAATGAATTCGACAGCACTCACAGGATTGGTTTTGTTTGGTCTGGCTGGAGGAGCGATTGCGTCGGATGATCCTACGCGATTGGAAGCGACTCAGGGCAATATCAAGCATGTTGGGCACATCTATTACAATGTCGCGACTGGTGAGAAGATCACCACATTGCTGGATGCGGGTGATACTCAGCGTCCGAGTGATGGTGACGCTAGCAGTGAGATCTGGATTGTTTCAGGGAATGGGTGTCAGGACTTTGGTGATACGCTGACTTTCTTTTTCCAGCTTGATGATCCCTCGGACACTTCGATGCTGAACCAGTATCTGTTTGACTGGGGTGATATCGAGATGGATACCGTTGTGGATTGCGTGCAGATCCACTGGATTACGGATCACAAGGATGTTGATCTGGTTGATGGTAATGGGGATCCGAACCCGGATGGGTTTGCGGATGGGATCGAGGGGTTCGCGGCGACCTGGACTTACTGGGATGCGATGAACGGGCGGGCACCTGAGTTTGATTCGATCGCACTCCCGATTGTTTCGATTGGGTTCTTTGGGTTGCCTGGGGAGTTGTCGGATACTTTGGACCAAACCGTTGCGTTCTACACAGCTGATGTGGATCTTGGTGGTTCGTTCGGGACTCCCTTGGTCTTCGAGATCGGTGATACGGACGGCGACCTCCAGGGCGCAGCGGTTCACAACTCGGAGCTTGACGAGCGGTTCAATGGCTTCCCGGGTGTTCCGGATATCGATCCGGATGGAGATGGGCTCGCGGATTGGGGATGGTCGTTGATCTTTGATCAGCCTGGCACGATCGATGTTGATAACGCGGACGGGGATTCGGATGTGACCACAGGGATCGATGGAGACCCGCTCGCGCTCGAGACTGCGGGCGTGTTGTTTGGCGTGCCTTTCCCGTCGCAGGCCGAGTACGACTCGGTGACGGATACCTGGTCGTTGATCCCGGATGGTCCAACGGCGGGTGCGGTTGAGGATTTGTTCAATCTTGCCGAGAATGGTCCGGGTGGGGAGATCTTGATGACGGGGCCGTTTTTCTTTGGGGGGTTCTCGTGCACGCTCCCCGGGAATCTGCCGAACTCAGGACATACGCCCATGGCGGCGTTCAATGTCACGCTGTACCGATCACTTGTTTCGAGCTGCTGTTTGACGACCGATCTCAACTGCGACGGGGAGGTTGACTTCTTTGATATCTCGTTGTTCTTAACCAACCAGGTTGATTACAACGGCGACACGGTCTTCGACTTCTTTGATATCTCACTGTTCCTGTCTGAATTCCTGAAAGGGTGTCCGTAACCGGATTCCGTTATGGGATTTTGATGTTGTTCAGCTTGTTATGTGTTATATTTGGATATGTAGGTATTGATTAGGAGATTGGAATGGGATTCTCTCAGACAAGTGGATTGCTCTTGGCGTGTTGCTCGGGTGCGGTCATTGCAGCTCAAGAATCACCAACGCGATTGGAACCATCGGTTGGGAACCTGAACCATGTGGCTCATATTTACTACAACATTGGGACAGGCGAGATGATCACGACCCTGCTGGGAGCGGGTGACGCACAGCAGGGTGTTGATGGTCAGGGAGGCACGGAGATCTGGTTGCAGGATATCGGTGCGATGTGCGCTGACTATGGAGATACAACCTCGTTCTATTTTCAGCTGAATGATCCATCCGATACGACGAGTCTGGATGATTTTCTGTTTGATTGGGGTGATATCCAGATGGATACTGTGGTGGATTGTGTCCAGATCCATTGGGTGACGGATCATCAAGACCAGGATCTTGATGGTGATCAGATGGCGGATGGTGTGGTTGGCTTTGCTGGCTATTGGATCTATTGGGATGCGATGAATGGTCGCGCTCCTGAGTTTGATTGCGTAGCCGAACCCATCATCGCTTTTCAGTTCTTCAATCTGCCTGGGGAGCTTTCGGATCCACTAGATCAAGAACTTGCGTACTACACCGCGGATATTGATCTTGCTGCTTCATTCGAGGTATCGATGACCTTTGAGATCGGGGATACCGATGGGGATCTTCAGGGTGCGGATGTGCACAACTCGGAGCTTGATGAGAGTTTCACTGGGCTTCCTGGTGTTCCTGATATTGATCTGGATTTGAATGGTCTCGCAGACTGGGGTTGGTCGGTGACCTTTACTCAGCCCGGTACGGAAGATGTCGACAATGCGGACGGGGATTTCGATCCGACGACCGGCATCGATGGTGATCCGCTCGCTGTTGAAACGGCGGGTGTTATCTTCGGGGCACCGAATCCTGGTCATCCGGAGTATGACTCGGTCGCGGGGACATGGAGCTGGATCACTGACGGGCCTACCGCTGGGTTGACCGAGGATGCGTTTAATACAGCGACTATTATTAACTCGAATGTTGTGATGGAAGGTCCTTGGTTCTTTGGTGGATTGGACTGCACACCTGACGAGTCGGGTTACATTCCTGCGGCGTTCTTTCAGACGGTGCTCTATGGTCCTACCGGTTTCGGCTGCAGGCATTGCCCGCCGGACACGAACTGTGACGGTGTGATTGATTTCTTTGATCTCTCCTATTTCCTCGCGAACCAGATCGATTACAACGGCGATACAGAGTTTGATTTCTTCGATATATCACTCTTCCTTACCGAATATGCGGCCGGGTGTCCGTGATCGAGCTTGACCTTTCGATCTCTTGGGATGGGAGTCCTGAGAGATCATTCTGCTTGTTCCACAGGAAGGATTGATTATGAAGAAGATGATGATGAGCGGGCTGGTGTTGGCGTCTGCTTCGGGGCTTTCGGTTGCTGCTGGGGATGTGCCTGTTGAGCTGGAGCCTGCGATGGGGAACCTGAAACATGTGGCTCATATTTACTACAACATTGGGACAGGGGAGATGATCACGACGCTGATCACTGATCGTGATACGCAGCGTCCCGTCGAGGGTGATATCAGCAAAGAGATTTGGATTCAAACGACCAGCGCGATGTGCTCTGAGTACGGCGATGGCTCGCTCACTTATTTTTATATGATGGATGACCCTTCTAACCCTGATCGTCTTCACGAGGCGATTCTGGATTGGGGCGGGATCGCGCCGGACACGGTAGTTGACTGTGTTCAGGTGAACTGGATTACGAATCATCAGGATGTCGACAGCGATAGCGATGGCCATGCAGATGGAGTACGCGGGCTTGCAGCAACTTGGACCTATTGGGATGCTGTGAATGGTACTGTCAGTGTCGCGGTTTCAGAATGTATCTC
>JAEPQP010000110.1 GCA_017640485.1 Phycisphaerales bacterium
AGACGATGGATCCGACAACGACGAGTTCGGCGGATTCTCCAAAGCCGACATGCCGCTCGGGAAGTTCGTTGCATTCGAGACCTGCAACGCGAGTCACATCCTCCCGCCCCCGGGATACATCGCAAAGAAAACCGCGCAGTTCCTCGAGCACGCTCCGTACTGCGAGCGTGACCTCCGTGTCCCGTTCGAAGACGAAGACCACCCGCTCGCTTACGACGAGCAAGGTGATTTCGAAGTCCGGATCAAAGCACGCGACAGTGTCCACTCCTACATCTACCCCTACCACCCGCTCGAGGTCGTCGGTTGGGACGGGTGCTACTACCCCTACTGCTTCAACATCCACGACTTCGCGCCGATCACCGGCCAGCTCCATATGCCTCCCCCGATCCACCAAACCTTCGAGGGACACAACTTCGTCATCTGTTCCTTCTGCCCCCGCGCTCTGGACTTCCATCCCGACGCGATCCCAGTCCCCTACAACCACTCCAACATCGACTCCGACGAGATCATGTACTATGTCGAAGGGAACTACAAGGCACGCCGCGGGATCTCGCAAGGATCGATCTCCGTCCACCCGCAAGGCATCCCCCACGGCCCACACCCCGGAACCGTCGAAGCCTCACTCGGGAAGAAATGGACCGACGAAATGGCGGTAATGTGCGACACCTTCCGCCCGATGTACCCAACCAAAGCGTGTATCCAGATGGACGATCCGGACTACCCAGAGTCTTGGAGACAGGACCACTTTGCTCCAGATCAGGTCCGCGGCGCCGACGCTGAGGAGACCTCTCCTGACGGCCCGATCAACACCTGGGACTGATCCAAATCACCAAAGCAACCCTCGACGGCTCGCACACACGCGAGCCGTCTTTGTGTATAAGCACCCCTACACTCTGATCATGAAAACCATCATCGAACCGTTCCGCATCAAGTCCGTCGAGCCGATCCGCATGACCACGCGTGAAGAACGCATCGAGTGCCTGAAGAAAGCGCACTACAACCTCTTCGCGATCCCATCGCAGGATGTCATGATCGATCTGCTGACCGATTCTGGAACCGGCGCGATGAGCAGCGAGCAATGGGCCGGGGTCATGCGCGGCGACGAGTCCTATGCCGGAGCGCCGAGCTGGTTCCGATTCCGCGATGTGATCGAGAACATCACCGGCATGAGCAACATCCTTCCAACCCACCAAGGGCGCGCCAGCGAGCGATTGCTCGTCGAGGTGATGATCGGAGCCGGGAACGGGAAGGGCAAAATCGTCCCCAACAACGCACACTTCGACACCACCCGCGCCAATATCGAACACTCCGGATGCGAGACCATCGACCTCCTCACCCCCGAAGGTCAGGACCCAAGCACCGACGCGCCGTTCAAGGGCAACATGGACCTCGACGCACTCGAAGATCTGCTCGCCAAGCGAGCCGATGACATCCCGTTCGTCATGCTCACCATCACCTGCAACTCCATCGGCGGCCAGCCTGTGTCCCTCGAGAACATGAAGGCCGTCCGCAAGATCTGCGATAAGTACAACAAACCATTCATCCTCGACGCGTGCCGCTTCGCAGAGAACGCGTGGTTCATCAAGCAACGCGAACCGGGTCAGCAGGGCCGCTCGGTCGAGGACATCGCACGCGAACAGTTCGATCTCTGCGACGGATCCACCATCAGCGCCAAGAAAGATGGCATGGTCAACATCGGTGGAGTCCTCCTCTTCCGCGACCAGAAACTCTTCCAAGCCGCGAGCAACCTGCTCATCCTCACCGAAGGCTTCATGACCTACGGCGGGCTCGCCGGACGCGACCTCGAAGCGATGGCCGTGGGATTCGAAGAAGTCCTCTGCGAAGACTACCTCCGCTACCGCATCCGCTCGACCGAATACCTCGGAGAGAAACTCCTCGAATCCGGTATCAACATCGTCCGTCCTGCAGGTGGTCACGCGATCTACATCGACGCCGCGGATTTCTGCCCCCACATCCCGAAGGAGCAGTTCCCAGGACAGGCACTCGCCGTCGGATTGTACGAAGCCGGGGGAATCCGCAGCTGCGAGATCGGTTCAGTCATGATGGGTGAGCACGCGCACATGGAACTCGTCCGCCTCGCGATCCCGCGCCGGACCTACACCCAGTCGCACATCGACTATGTCATCGACATCATCAGGGAAGTCCACGACAACGCATCGTCGCTCCCTGGATACCGGATCGCAGAGGAACCCGACGCGCTCCGTCACTTTACAGCCAAGTTCGAACAGACCGGCGTGCCATCACCAGTCTGATCCACCATGCAGATTCGATGATCAAAAATTAGAACGGGTCGTCAAACAACGGCACCGTCGTGTAGATGTTGTCCTCGATCGTCGAGGGGTCACCATCAGGACCAGCCGAGTAGAAGTACGGACGACGAGTCGGACAGCGCCCGCCATCGGAATCCGCTTCGATCGGGTAATCCAGACTCCCGTTCGCACGCGCGGTTTCGTTATCAAGCGCCACGATCCGGTTCCTGCGGACCTCGCCATCAACGGGCGAATCCATGAACGGGATCAGCGAGCTGTCCTCAGGAAGGTATCCCGCCGAGAAAAATCCATCCATCGCTGTCATGATCGAACGGTAATCCCCAGGATCTCCGATAGCTCTTCGATCTCCAGCATTGGTCGAATCCTCGATGATCCCATCAAGCAGTGGATGCACATACCGGATCGGGTTGCCCCAAGAATCAAACACTGTGGTCAGACTTGGCTGCAGATCATCCGGCACATCGTACTGACGGATCATCGAACTATCGATGGTCTCAAGCAACGCATCAACATCCACACCCGACTCGATTGATTTGAGGAAGAGCCCGACGGAGTTGACCGTATGGTGTCGAGTGAGCCTGCTGTCAGGATCCACGATCTCAAGATTGATCGTCCCATCAAAAACCGGGTAGTAGACCAGATCCCCACGCATCCCGGCATCCGAGTTCTCAACGAGCACAAAGGACACCAAAGGCTCAGGGTTCTTACCGGTCTTCTCGATGTAATCCGAGAGCGCTCGATCGAGCACCTGGATCACACCCTCCGTCGCACGCTGTTTCCCAGCGTTGGCCATCGATGACCCGACCCCGATCGTGATCGCCGCGAGCAGTGCAATCAGCGAGATTACGAACACCGTCTCGATCATGGTGAACGCACCAAATCGGTGTGCTGGTCTGGTAGTGAGATATTGGTTCATATCCATAAGCTCCGTGCGAGCGAGTGCGGGAGGGTCCAATGGTCCAAACGCGATCGTGAAGCGATCAGACCATCAGGTCAAGATACACGATATGCGCCATGGGTGTCCCAGTGGATATACGGCACAAAACCGGGACGGATCCCCAACAAACCCGATCAGTTGGACTCTGAGCCGCCTTCAGGAGCCGAATCCGCATCGGTTTCAGGAGCCGGTGCGGGCTTCGCTGACTGCTCTTTCGGGAGATACATCTCCCCGCCAGCCATGCCCGGACCCAGAATCGATGAACCGATGATGTTCCCGCTCCCCTGAGCCGCCGCCGGACGCGCCGCGGGTGCAGGACGAGCCGCAGGACGCTGCTGAGGAACCTGCTGCGCTTGCACAGGACGAGGCGCCCCACCACCACGAGGAGCCGGACCCGCGAGCCGTGCGCGGAAGATGTACCCAGTGACCTTCTCGCGGATTTCCCGCATCATGCCCTGGAACATCCGCTGACCTTCGCGTTTGTACTCGATCTTCGGATCCGTCTGTGCGATCGCTCTAAACCCGATCGTGTCGCGCAGCTGGTCCATCGAGTAGAGGTGGTCCTTCCAAGCCGTGTCCAGCGTCTCGATCAGTACCATCTGCTCGAACTGGATCAACTCTGGTCGAGCAAGCGTCTCGACACGCGCCTGGATCGCGAGTTCCCGATCCTCCTGATCGAGGTAGCGCATCCGTTCAGTGACGCCCTCGTTGTACCGCTCCATGAGCAGTGCCTCAAGTTGATCGTCATCCTCAGTCGCGAGCGCCTTGTCGATCATGACCGACAAGTCATCGTTCTTGAGCGATTCGGCGGTCGCTTCGATGATCCGCTCACGCACCTTCGCCGGAGGCGTTGTGCGGATCTCTTCCGGAGTGATCTCAAGATCAATCCGCTCCTTGCACCATCGGCAGAGATTCTCGAACGCCGCCGTCGGATCCTGACGCGCCATGTTCATCGTCCGCTGCATGATGAAGTCCGCTGGGAACTCCGCCTCACGCTTCTCGTATAGTTCGCGAGCGGTCTGGATGATCAGGTCACGGACCTCGAGTTCCTCGTCCTTCTGAACACGGATGATCTCATCGGGATCCAGTTCCTTCGTGAACTTCTCCTTCACCCACGACGCGAGTTGCTCCGCGCCGTAGCGTGGATTCGCAAACTCTGCGATCCGCTCGAGCGGCTCCGAATCAATCTTCGCGAACGCCGCCTGCTCGAGCATCTCCTGAACCTCACGCCGCTGCTGCGCCCCGCCCTCACGGAGCGACCCGGTATCGATCTCAATCCCGAACCGGTTCTTCGCCCAGCGATGGAGTCCCGCTGAATCAAAGTCAATCGAAACCTCGGACCCCTCAATCGGCATGTACTCGCCGAGCGTCATGATGATCGTCGCCGTCACATCCTCCTTCGCGAGCTTGCGGATCGCGATGTCCATCTCGTTCGCGTCCTTGCCCTTGAGCCGTTCCGGAAGAATCGAGCAATCAAGCTGCTCGCGTGCATAGTCCGCGGCTCGGATCGCCGCGTACTCGTCATCAAGGTACTCCGCGATCGCATCATCGACCACATCCTCGATGTACTCGAAGATCAGCCCCTTGACCTGACGCCCCTCGAGGATCCGCTGACGCAAGCCGTAGAACCGCTGGCGCTGGTGCTCCATGACCTCGTCGTACTCCAGGATGTTTTTGCGGATCTGGAAGTTGCGTTCTTCGACCTTCTTCTGCGCCCGCTCAACATTTTTGCTCAGCCAGGGGTGCTCGATCGCATCCCCCTCCTTCATCCCCAGACGCGACAACAGTTTCATCGTTGTCTCGCCCGCGAACATCTTCATCAGATCATCTTCGAGCGATACAAAGAACCGCGACGACCCATTGTCCCCCTGACGACCCGAACGACCGCGCAGCTGGTTATCGATACGCCGCGACTCGTGCCTCTCCGTACCGATCACATGCAAGCCGCCCATGTCCTCGATGTTCTCGAACCAGCGGATCCGGTGGAGGATAGAGCGTGCGTTCTTGTCAAGCTCCTCGCGCAGCTCGTCGGCGTCCGCCGTATCGATCCCCTTCCCGCTCATCCAGGTGCTCTTGTGCGCCCAGTGGCGTAGCAGCTTGAGTTCAAGCTCCGCAAAGTCCATCGTTTCCGCGTCGCGTTTCTTGATGCCCTCGTCCTTAAGTTCGGTCGACGCAATCTTCCGGTACACATTCTCGCGCAGCTCTTGATCGCTCATCTCAGGAGTCAATCCACGCGACGCGATCCCCCGCTTGAGCAGGTGCTCAATAAATGCTTCACGATCAAGCTTCCCGAGCTTAATATCCGTACCACGGCCGGCCATGTTCGTTGCGATCATCACCGCACCGAGATGCCCTGCGTCCTCAACCACATTCGCTTCGCGCTCGTGCTGCTTCGCGTTGAGCACCGAGTGCTGGATCTGGTACTTGCGTGTCAGCATCTGCGAGATCATCTCGGAACGATCCACCGAAGTGGTCCCCACAAGGATCGGACGCCCAGCGTCATGGAACGCCTTGATCTCATCAACGATCGCTTCCCATTTGTCTTTCTCGCGCAGGTACATCAGATCATCATGATCCGCACGCGCGATCGGCTTGTTGGTCGGGATCGAGACCACATCGAGGTGGTAGATGTCATGGAACTCCTGCGCTTCGGTATCCGCCGTCCCCGTCATCCCCGAGAGCTGCTTGTACATCTTGAAGAAGTTCTGGACCGTCACCGACGCAACAGTCTGCGTCTCCGCTTTGATCGCGACCCCCTCCTTGCACTCGATCGCTTGATGCAAACCATCGGACCACTGACGACCGATCATCGGACGACCAGTATTCGTATCCACGATCACAATGCTCGGCTCAGTCTTCCCTGTCATCCGATCAGGGACATCCATCACGATGTAATCCTTATCCCCCTGATACACCGCATACGCTCGCAGAGACTGCTCGAGCAAGTGCGGGATATCCATGTTCTCATCCACATAGAAGGATCCAACACCCGCGAGTTTCTGCGCATGCGCGATCCCGTCATGCGTCAGGTGCGCACTCTTGCGATCCATCTCGATCTCGTAGTACTGCGAGAACTGATCTCGCTGATGCTCCAGTTCAGGGAGCTCCTTCATCGCTTCGTCAAGTCGCTTCTGCATCGCCGGAACTTCTTCCGAGTTCCGTGTCTGCCGGATATCGCCCTCAAGCCCCTTGATCAACTCCTTGCATCGCTGGACCTGGTCTTCCTTCTCTTGCCATGGACGCTGCAACTCCACAAGCTGCTTTGCGAGCCCATCAGCTAGCTGGTAGCGTGGCTGATCATCGTGCGCCGGACCCGAGATAATCAAAGGCGTCCGCGCCTCGTCGATCAGCGTCGAGTCCACCTCGTCCACGATGGCGAACTGACGCTTCCGCTGGACCTGCTCATCGACATTCCGCTTCATGTTGTCGCGGAGATAGTCAAACCCGAACTCAGAGGTCGTGCCGTAGACCACATCACACCGGTACATCGCCCGCTTCATCTCTTCAGGCTGCATGTGCATCGGGTGGATCGCGCCGACCGTCAGACCAACCTTGTTAAAGAACGGGAATGTCCAGTCCCGGTCGCGCTGCACGAGGTAATCGTTCACGGTAACGATGTGCACTTGCTGGCGCGTCACGCTCGCCATGTACGCCGCGAGCGGCGCAACGATCGTCTTCCCTTCACCGGTCTTCATTTCTGCGATTTTGCCCTGACCAAGCACCATGCCACCGATCAACTGCACATCAAACGGACGCGCACGAAACGGCGGACGCGACTCCGGATAAATCTCCCGAACCGCGTCGTAGATCTCATTGGGGATCTCCACCTGCACATACCCCGCGACAGGCTCAGCACACCCCAGATACTCACCCTCAGCAGCCGCGGGCTCGAGCGAGTCCGCCTCCGCTCTGATCCGGTGGTAGGTCTCGCGGACCGATCCGCTCAGCAGCGAAGCATCAAAGTTGTGCTCAGGATTGAAGATGTTGCGAATCCCGACCGATCGGTCCATCGCCTCGCGAGCCGCCGCGAAGACCTCAACAAGCAGATCACTCGAGGACTCCCCGTTGTCGTGACGCGTGCGGAACTCCTCGGTCAACTCGCGCAGCTCCGCATCGGTCAGCGCCCGCATACGGGGTTCGAGTTCCGCGATCGCGTCCACGCGGTTGGTGTATCGCTTGACGATGCGTTCGTTCCGCGATCCGAAGATCTTGGAGAGGAGTGAGCCGATGACTGGAATTTCTGAACTGGCCATGGTGTATATCTCAAATCTGTGGGTGTCCGGCTCTTCGTGGATCCGGCCGATGAATCGATCTCATGTGCCGACGATCACTCGCCAACGCATGCCCATCGATCGGGGTGCTGTTTCGATTATGGTACAAAGGTATTAAACAAGGATGACAGGGCGCCGGATGCTCCGAAAAACCGGAACCCGCGCGATCAGCCCATCATCGGAGGCGGGAGATCCAACAGCCAACTCCCGAGACGCTCGACAGGTCGAACCCCATCCGCATCAAGAACAAGTTGTCGTGATCGAGGCTCCTCAGCCCGCACCAGAACCGGTAGCCGCTGAGCGTCCTCAGTCTGATCAACAAGCTCGCGGATCACTTGAGCGACACAGTGCGACAGCCGGGTAACCCGTGTCCGCTCCATCGTCTCGCTACAAGTCGTCGCGGCTGATGCCATCGACGCGACCAGCAAATGCATCGCAATCGCCGCAATGACCCATCCCCCGCTCCGCGCAGCCCGAGCACCCACCGGTGCAGCCGGGACCACAGAATCTGATTGGTCTGGGGAGGTCATCATTCGTGTTCCTAAGTATCGGCAGCCCCCCACCCCTGAGCAAGCATGATTGGGGTTCTGGATCCGCTTTTTTCGTCGACCAACCACGAAACAGCCCCCTTGCGACACACTCAACAACCGATCCTCACTGGAATCTCGATTCTCAAAGGAAACCGAAGCGAAGGTCCGATAGAGTCTATGCCCTGCGCAAGGAAGCCAGGAATTCTCCTGAAGTATCCGCTCGATTGACCACGCATGACCGACAAGGACGCACCAATGCTCGCAACACGCCAGTCCCTGACCCCGACCCGCAACTCGCTCACCCACAAGTTCGAGATCGGACGCCATGAGGGGTACCTCACCATCGGTCTCTACGCCGACGGCACCCCCGGCGAGATCTTCATCAAAATCGCCAAAGAAGGATCCGCGATCTCCGGGATGTGCCAAGCCTTCTGCCGAGCATTCTCCATCGCTCTCCAGTTTGGACTCCCGGTCGAAGAAGCCGTCAAACGCTTCAAAGGCATGCGCTTTGAACCCCACGGCCCGACCAACAACCCCGACATCCCGCAAGCCGATTCCATCATCGACTATGTCGCCCGATACCTCGAAATCGAGTTCTGCGATCCAAGCCGCAAACGCTCACACCCGCACTCAACCCCCACCGACAACGACTAAACAACCCTCGTCATCGGCTCCCTCCCGTCAAAGACCGCCTGGAGATTGGTCTGCACCATCTCCGTCATCGCACGCCTCCAGCGATCCTCCGCGCTCCCAATATGAGGAGTCAGCACCACTCGGTCGCTGCGGACCAGCCCCTCGTGCACCGTCGGCTCATTTTCGAACACATCCAGCCCCGCACCCCACAGATGCCCCGCATCGAGCGCCTCGACCAGTGCCCCCTCATCAACCACCGGCCCCCGAGCCGTATTGACCAAAATCGCACGCGCCTTCATCATCCCGATCCGCTTCCGATTGATCAGATGACGCGTCGCATCCGTCAGAGGCGTGTGGATACTCACCACATCCGCTTCTCGCAGCCCTTCCTCGAGTTCTACCCGACGAGCACCAAGCGGCGCCATCTCAAACTCCAGATGCTTTGAGCGTGCGACATACGCGATCTGCATCCCCAGCGACCGCGCCCGCAGCGCCATGGCATACCCAATCCGCCCGGCCCCGACTATCAGCAACTCCTTGCCGCACAGATCCAGACCCAGAAAGTCATCCATCCCCAACTGACCATTCTCTGGATACGCCGG
>JAEPQP010000241.1 GCA_017640485.1 Phycisphaerales bacterium
CACCTCGATCGTCAATCCAAGAACGATCCCGATGGAGTCAACCTCAACGACCTGATCGTCGGAGGACTCGACGCCGTTCGCACGATGGCAACCACCACCGACCTCTCCCAAGCGTTCCCCAAGTTCGCTGATCAGAACGCACGCGACACATTCGTCGCGACCCTCGATCGACTCAGCGACAAGTACGGCCCCGACTCAAGACCCGCCAACGCGTACGACCTGCGCCGAGCGATCGACTCCATGATGTCCGCATCACGCGACAGCGTGGGGGTCATGCCCGAAGCGCTCCTCCACGAGTTTGGCAACGGCGCGATCGCACAACTCGACGCGTACACCGCGATCATCTGGCCCGACGAAGTCGCACGCTTCCGTCGCTCCACGCAAGGCGAGTTCATCGGGGTCGGGATCCGCATCCAGCTCGACGAACTCCAGAACATCACCATCGTCACTCCATTGGAAGGCACTCCCGCTCAGCGCGCCGGTCTGATTGCTGACGACATCATCAAGAAAGTCGATGGCATCTCCGCCGTCGGTCTCGGACTCGACCAAGCCGTCGAGGTCATCACCGGTCCACCCAACACCGATGTGACCCTGACCGTCGAGCGACTCGTCGAGAACGATGAAGGCGAATCGACCCTCAAAGAGTTCGAGTTCGTCATCACCCGCGCCAAGATCGATCTCCCATCCGTCAAGGGATGGTCCAAGACCGGACCGGGAGACGAGGACTGGAACTACTTCCTCGACGAGGGTGAAGGGATCGGGTACCTCCGCTTGACCGGATTCACCAAAGACACCACTAAGGACTTCGATCGCGCGATCGCGCAGATGAAGCAAGAGGGACTCAGCGCGTTGGTCCTCGACCTCCGCTACAACCCCGGAGGTCTGCTCGACCAAGCCGTGGAACTGTCCTCGCGATTTGTTCCCGATGGGATGGTTGTCCGCACTGTGGATGCAGCTGGGAACACACAGGATCGTCAGGATGTGCGCCGGATCAATCCGAACGCATCGCTGCGTGACCTGCCGTGTGTCGTGCTGATCAACGAAGGATCCGCGTCCGCATCCGAGATCGTCTCTGGAGCGATCCAAGCGGGAGCGCATCAAGGGAAGAACAAAGCCCTCGTCGTCGGCGCCCGTTCCTTCGGGA
>JAEPQP010000056.1 GCA_017640485.1 Phycisphaerales bacterium
ACTCCAAAGTTCTGGGAAGTTGGCTACATGCCCACCCAACCAGGATCAGGATTCAACCACCAGATCCACGCCGGAAAGCTCGGCATGGACTGCCGCTACTGCCACACCAATGTCGAAGAATCCTGGCACGCCAATGTCCCACCAGTCAGCACCTGCTACGGCTGTCACGAAGAAGGCAAACTCGGCGCAGACGCTTCCGCAACCGACGAGAAAGTCCAGTTCATCCGCGACGCATACGCAGAAGACAAACCAATCGAGTGGCGCAACATCCATGTGGTGCCCGACTACGCCGCGTTCCCACACAACGCGCACATCAACGCCGGAGTCAGCTGTTACTCCTGCCACGGCGCGATCAACAACATGCCCGTCGTTGCTCAAGCGGAATCACTCTCAATGGGCTGGTGTCTCGACTGTCACCGCAACCCTGAAGAGCACCTGGTCCCTAAGGACAAAGTCACCGATCTCCACTGGGTCCAGACCGAGTGGTTCGGGAAGAAGGTCGCCGAGCGGGCGCACAACGACATGACCCCAGAACTTCTCAAAGACACCCTCCTGCGGAACCCGCCAGACCACTGCAGCGCCTGCCACTTCTAAGACAGCGACTCAGCACAGCAGCAAGCAAACAAGCGATACACCCGCGGCCGACAACCGCAAGACGCGAGACCGAACCATGAGCACAATCGATCAATGTCCCTCGACAAAGAACACGATCGACATCCCCGAAGAACTGCCCCCGATGGGCACAGTCTCCGGACGCAAGTACTGGCGCAGTATCGAAGAGTACTCCTCCACTCCAGAGTTCAAAGAACTCCTTGAGCGTGAGTTCCCAGTCGACGCATCAATCATGGACGACACCAGCCGTCGCTCATTCCTGAAAGTCATGGGCGCCTCCATGGCCCTCGCGGGTGCCGCGACCATCCCAGGTTGCCGCCGACCAGACCGCAAGATCCTCCCCTACGCACGCGAAGCACCAGAGGAAATCATCCCGGGTCGCCCGCTCTTCTTCGCAACAGGTCTCGCCCTCCCAGGCGGCGGCGCAGAAGGCCTCCTCGTCGAGTCCCACACCGGACGCCCGACCAAAATCGAAGGCAATCCCCTCCACCCAAACAACCAAGGCAAGTCCTCCGCATTCGCCCAAGCGAGTCTCCTCGATCTCTACGATCCAGACCGCCTGAAATACCCAATCTACAAAAACCCAACCCGAGGCCGTCTCGACGCAACATGGGACGACTTTGATCTGTGGGCAAACGAGCACTTCGCAAAGTTCGATCGCACCCGAGGCAAAGGTCTCGCGTTCATCATCGACGAGAAATCATCTGCTGTCCGCGACATCGCCCGCATCCGGATCAATCAGCGTTGGCCCGAAGCGGAGTTCGTCTCATGGGATCCTGCGCAATCCGTCGGACACATCGGTGGCTCGCGTCACCTCTTCGGTGCGCCACACTGGGCGCGCTACAACCTCGCTCAAGCGAAGCGCATTGTCGCCGTCGGTGAAGGCCAACTCGATCAGGGACCAGAAGCTCTCCGCCTGACACGCGAGCTGACCGCGACCCGCAAGGTCCGCACCTACGAAGACGAGATGAGCCGTCTGTACGCGATCGAGTCCAAGCCGTCCGGCATCGGAGTCATGGCCGACCACCGCTTCCGCGTCTCCCCGACCCAGCAGAACAACTTCGTCGTCGCGCTCGCCAAAGCCGTGATGTCCAAGACCGCCGGGCTTGCGGGTGCGCTCCCCGACACCGAAGTCCAAGGCATCTCCGCAAGCGAGATCCAAGCAATCGCAGACGACCTCTTCGAGCATCGCGGCCACGCCGTAGTCATCCCATCCGACGACCTCTCCGCTGAAGCATGGGCATTGTGCCAATCCATCAACGAGACGCTCCAAGCGAAGGACAACGGGATCGTCGAGTTCTTTCCGATGGTCCAGTCAAACCCAGCGCCATCGAGCCGGATGATGCAGCGACTGACCGGGATGATGAAGAGCGGCGCAATCGACACCCTCGTCTGTCTCGACACCAACCCGCTGTACGATGCTCCGGGTTCAGTTGACTTCGCCGATGCGTTCAGTAAGGTCAACCACACCATCACCCTTTCAGTCGGAAACTCCGAAACCGCCGCAGCGTCCACCTGGTCGCTCAACGGCACCCACTTCCTCGAAGCGTGGGACATCGTCTACGGCATCGATGGACAACTCTCCATCACCCAGCCGCTCATCGCACCGCTTTACGACCCCGCCCGCTCGCAGATCGAGTTCATCCAAGGCATCCTCAACGCCGGGAACGAGAACGCGACCGCTCCTGAGGGGTACAGCATCGTCAAGGACACCCTCCGCAACTTCATGGGTCTGGGAGAATCCGAGATCGACAAGGTCTGGAAAGCCTCGCTCCACAACGGAGTTGTCGCAGGAACCATCCGTCCAGCATCGACCGCATCGCTCAACACCGAGCGCCCGATCAACCTCATCCGCGACAACGGAGTCGCCAAAGCGCCCGGACAGAACCACCTCGATGTGCAGTTCTACACCGATCGCTACAACATCGGTCAACTCGCCAACAACCCATGGCTCCAAGAACTCCCCGAGTTTGGGACCTCCGTCGTCTGGGACAACCCGCTCCTTCTGAGCCCGCGCACCGCCAAAGCGCTCGGCGTGCTCCCGGAACACACCCACCTCGACGAGTACGACCCATACACCAAGCAGCAAATGCCGCAAGCGCAGCTCGTCGATATCACCCTCGACGGCCGCACGGTCACGATGCCCGCATGGATCCTCCCAGGCATGGCCGACAACACCGTCGCGATCAAACTCGGGTACGGACGCACCAACTCAGGTCGCGTCGGGAACGATGTCGGGTTCAACTCCTACGACATCAAAGTCCTCACCGGCATGATCACCAGCGGCGCCAAGATCAAGAAAGCATCAGGCACCTACACCATCGCCTCCACCCAGAACCACTGGTCAATGGAAGGACGCGACACCATCGTCCGCGCGATGGACAAAAAATGGTTCGACAAGTACGCCAAGAAGGGCAACAAAGAGATCCCCGACAAGATCTACGGCAAGTTCAACGACGAAGCCGTGTCGAGTCTCAATGTCGCCGAGCAACTCGGTGAACTCTCCCACACACCAGCGAACATCTCCGCGTATGTGAACCCGCAAAACGAGAGCCGCACCGACGCAGCTCCGGGATCGCAGTTCTCAAAGAACCCGCAGTGGGGGATGTCGATCGATATGAACGCGTGTACAGGTTGCAACACCTGTACCGTCGCGTGCCAGAGCGAAAACAACATCCCGGTCGTCGGGAAGTCCGAAGTCGCCAAAGGCCGCGAGATGGCCTGGATCCGCATCGACCGCTACTTTACCGGAGACGACCTCAACAACCCAGACGAGATCTTCAACCAGCCGATCGCATGTGTGCACTGCGAGAACGCGCCGTGTGAAACCGTCTGTCCCGTCAACGCAACGACTCACGGCCCAGAAGGCACCAACGACATCGCGTACAACCGCTGTATCGGAACACGCTACTGTGCGAACAACTGCCCATACAAGGTCCGTCGATTCAACTTCTTCGACTACGCCCCAACCAAGTTCAACGGCGGGCTCGATCCGAACTACACCACCGTCGGCGCTTCCGAAAAATTCGAAGAAACTGTCGGTCAGGATCGCACATTCAATCAGAATCTCATCCCGCCTCGTCTCCGCAAGAAGCTCGACGAGATCAGCAAGATGAAGTTCAACCCGGATGTCACCGTCCGCAGCCGTGGTGTCATCGAGAAGTGCACCTACTGCATCCAGCGCGTCAACCAAGCACGCCAAGATGTCAAGGTTCAAGGCATCTGGACCGAAAAGGACCAGATCGCACCAGTCCCAGACGGCTTCTTCCAAGTCGCCTGTCAGCAAGCGTGTCCTGCAGACGCGATCGCGTTCGGAGACATCCTCGATCCAAACTCGAGAGTCACCAGCGAACGCGACTCACACCGCACCTACGCACTGCTCGGATACCTCAACACACGACCACGCACAACCCACATGATGCGTGTCCGCAACCCGAACCCCGCGATCCGCGTCTACGACCTCCACGATCCATTGGATCACTCCGGTGGTCACCATGACGGACACAAAGCCGGATCGCACGGCATGGATTCCCACGACGAAGTCCATCCAAACGAAACTCACGAAGAACACGAATCGCACGAGTCGCACTCGTCCGTGTTCACCGATTCCGTTAAGCAATACCTCGATCAGGGATACTCGCTGAGCCTCAAAGTCATCAGCTAATCCATTAGTCCATTGCAGCAACACCGCTGCGGAGAGAACTCGACCATGAGTGCAATCCATCCAGATGAATCCCTCGCCCAACGCATGAACGGGCTCCAACCCGGTCAACAACCGGGCTCCCGCTCAACCCCGATCATCCCGGGAACCAGCGACGACGGGACCCTCAGCGAAGATCCAGGCAAGCGCGCCCCCTGCGTGCTCGGCGATCGCTCCTTCGAAGATGTCACCAACATCGTGTGTGGCTACGCCGAAGCAAAGATGCCCAAGCCCTGGCTCGCCGCCCTGACCATCTCCTCGTCCATCGCCGCACTCGGTACCGGAATGATCCTCTACCTGATCATCACCGGCGTTGGTGTCTGGGGCCTCAACAACCAGGTCGACTGGGCATGGGACATCACCAACTTTGTGTTCTGGATCGGTATCGGTCACGCGGGAACACTCATCTCCGCGATCCTCTGTCTCCTCAAGCAAAACTGGCGCACCGCTGTGAACCGCTCCGCTGAAGCAATGACCATCTTCGCGGTCGTCTGTGCAGGCATCTTCCCAGGCATCCACATCGGACGCGTCTGGTTCGCATGGTTCCTCGCACCACTCCCCAACTCCAACGGCATCTGGCCAAACTTCCGCTCGCCGCTCCTCTGGGACGTCTTCGCCGTCTCCACCTACGCGACCGTCTCCCTCCTCTTCTGGTACATGGGCATGATCCCAGACCTCGCGACCCTCCGCGACCGCGCCTACATGCGTCTGACCAAAGGCATCTCGCGCCCAATGGCGATCCCAATGCCAATCGGAAACGACCTCGTCGTCCCCCAACTCCCGAAACCTGACCAACTCCGCGTGCTCATCTACGGCATCATGTCCCTCGGATGGCGCTTCTCCTCACGCCACTGGCACCGCTACGAAAAAGCCTACCTCATCCTCGCAGGGATTTCGACCCCGCTCGTCCTCTCAGTGCACTCGATCGTTTCGTTCGACTTCGCGACCTCCATCATCCCGGGTTGGCACACCACCATCTTCCCGCCGTACTTCGTCGCCGGTGCGGTCTTCGGCGGATTCGCGATGGTGCTCTGGCTGATGATCCCGCTCCGAATGATCCTCCCCAACTTCTCCGACCTCCTCACCCTCCGCCACCTTGAGAACATGGCCAAGATCCTCCTCCTCACAGGAACGATGGTCGGCTTCGCCTACGGAATGGAGTTCTTCATCGCGTGGTACTCCGGGAACAACTTCGAGTTCTCCGTCTTCGCAAACAACCGCGTCAATCCAAACGAAGCCCCATACTGGTGGGCCTACTGGACCATGATCTTCTGCAATGTCGCCACCCCGCAGCTCTTCTGGTTCAGAAAGATGCGTCAGAACCCGCTCGTGATCTGGATCGTCGCGTCCTTCGTCACCGTCGGGATGTGGTTCGAACGCTTTGTGATCATCGTCACCTCGATCCACCGCGCCTTCCTCCCGGGTGAATGGCACATGTTCTTCCCAACATGGGTCGACATCCTCACCTTCGTCGGATCCTGCGGCATCTTCATGACCCTCTTCCTGCTGTTCCTCAAGTTCCTCCCGGTCTTCGCGCTCTCCGAGCTGAAGGTCGTGATGCCTCAATCACACACCCACGACGATCACTAAGAAAGGAGATCCAATCATGAACAAAAACGACCTGATCTCTTTCGCAGCCGATTACTTCCCCATGTTCCTGCGCAAACCCGCTCCCAAGTATGTGAGCGAAGCCGGGAACCGAGTCCACGGCATCGTCGCCGAGTTCAACGAGACCCCCAAAGTCTTCCACGCCGCAGAAATGGTCCGCGACGCGGGATACTCCAACTGGGATGTCCACTCACCCTTCCCGATCCACGACATCGAGACCGCGATGGGGTTCAAACCGACCAAACTCCCAATGATGGCCGGCGCCGCCGCGATCACCGGGGTCAGCATCGGTGCTCTCCTCCAATGGGGAACAAGCTACTTCCTCTACCCGATGGTCGTCCAAGGAAAGCCCTATGAAGCATGGGAGCCGTTCGTGCCCATCATGTTCGAACTCGGGATCCTCCTGACCGCATTCATGTGCATTTTCGGGATGCTCGCGCTCAACGGGCTCCCACGCTTCCACCACCCGCTCTTCTCGCACGACCGTTTCTACAAGGTCAGCGACGACCGGTTCATCATCTGCATCGAATCAAACGACCCCAAGTTCGACCCAAGCGCCACCCGTGCTCTCCTCGAGAAAGCCGGAGGCAAAGAAATCGCACTCATCGAGGACGAAGACTAATCCCCGAAGGAACACGATGAAGACTACACCAACGACATCAAAGAACATCGCGACCAAGGGGCTCACCATGCTCTTGGGAGTCGCCGTGCTTGGGTCAACCCTCTCATCACTCGCAGGATGCCGCGGCGACCGGACCGACAAACCACCACGCCGCTTCTTCCCCGACATGGACTACCAACCCAAGATCAAACCCCAGTCCGAAGCCGACTTCTTCGTCAACGACTCGAGCAACCGCAACCTCGTGGAAGGCACCGTCGCATTCGGTGCAACCACCCACGACACCTCGAAGCTCCCCGATTCGCCCTGGGCAAACAAGATCGTCTCCGACCGGGACGCACTGCTCAAGTCCGATGAATCCTTCTACTTCGGTCTCGTCGCGGGGACCCAAGGCTCAGAAACACCGCAGTACCTAGACCGCATGCCGATCGAGCTCAACATGGACCTCATCAAGCGAGGTCAAGAACGCTACAACATCTACTGCTCAATGTGCCACGGCTACGACGGACTCGGAGGAGACTCCGGCACTGTCGGACGACTCTGGTCCATCGCACCCGCAAACATCTCAGGCGATCAACGCTTCCTCGATCGCTCACAAGACTCCGGAAAAGATGGCTACCTCTTCGACATCATCCGCAACGGGCTCTACACCCCAGACGGCGCGATCCGCATGCCGTCCTACAAGCACGCCGTCGATGAGCAAGACGCATGGGCAATCGTCGCCTATCTCCGCGTCCTCCAAGCCGCGCACAATGTCGACCCATCCACCCTCGACGACGCAACCCGCTCCCAGATGGGCACACCACCCGCTGCAGAAGCGACCGAAACTGAATCCACAGAGAACAGTGGGGCAGACCAATGAGCCAGATCGCCGCGAACCATCCCGCACCAGACTCCACCGCGCTCAGCGACGCCCAATGGGCTCACCGCCTCGAAGCGATCGCAAACGATGCGCGCATGCACGATGACAATATCAACCTCCCCGCATCCGCCGCCGCCAAGATCGGCCGACCGATGCTCATCGTTGGTCTGGTCGGACTCGTCGTATCCGCAGTCGGTGCCGTATCCGTCAGTCTCGAGCACGCACTCGCAGGCATCGAGATCGGACTCTTCACCGTCCTCGCGATCTCACTCGGATCACTCTTCTGGACGATGGTCTTCCACGCACTCAACGCAGGATGGTCCATCACCCTCCGCCGTCAGTTTGAGAATGTCGCATCCCTCGTCTGGATCCCCGCCATCTGTCTGGTCCTCATCGCGATCCTCGAGGTCCTCGCTGATGGAATCCTCCTGACCTGGCTCGATCCGACCGTCAGCAACCACCTTCTCGACATCAAAGCCCCGTATCTCAACGGCCCATTCTTCATCACCCGCGTCATCATCTACGCAATCTGCTGGATAGTCCTGTCGCGCCTCCTCCTCGGATGGTCGAGAAAGTCCGACGAAACCGGTGACCGCACCCTCGGCCGCAAAGCACGCTTCTGGTCAAGCTTCGGGATCCCCGTCTTCGCGTTCTCCGTCACCTTCTGTGCATTCGACTTCCTGATGTCCCTCGACTACCGCTTCTTCTCCACCATGTGGGGGGTCTACTTCTTCGCATCCTGTGCACTCGGATCCGCATCCGCGATCGCGATCATCGCCGCGATGCTCAAAGCCTCGGGAAGACTCCAAGGCATCGTGACCACCGAACACTTCCACGACCTCGGCAAGCTCGTCTTCGCCTTCGTGGTCTTCTGGACCTATGTCACCTTCTCCCAGTACTTCCTCATCTGGTACTCCAACATCCCGGAAGAAACCCTCTGGTTCACCGCCCGCAGAGCGATGGGATTCGATTGGCTCTTCAAGGTCATGATGTTCGGGCACTTCGTCGTCCCGTTCCTCATCCTCATCTGGCGTCCAATCAAGAAGAGCCCCAAGCTCCTCTCCATCGTCAGCGGATACCTCATCATCATGATCGCCCTGGACATGGCCTGGATCATCCTCCCGATGGTCTCCGTTGGGAATGCAGACTCAGCATCCCCTTCAGTCCCGGGTCATCTCATCAACGCCGCATCCGTCCTCGGAGTCATCATGATCTTCGGCTGGCTCATCTGCGGCAAGATCACCAAGTCACCACTCATCCCAACCAAGGACCCAATGCTCCACGAATCACTCAGCCACAAGAACTATGTCTAACCCACACAGTCACTGAGAACCACAAGAGCATCAACCACATACACGACCGTCCATCAAGGAACACACCATGACCGACGCATACCACGACCACTCAAACGACCCAGCACCGCAAGAAGCCCACGCTCAGGTCGCCTCACCCAAGGCGCTCGGGCTCACGCTCATCTTCATGGTGCTGGGTGTCCTCGCCGTGATCTTCATCCTCGTCGCCTACTTCGACAACTTCATGAGCAACTACCGCCAAGAAGTCAACGAGACCTCCGCACTCTCCGCACCAACCTGGGAAGAGAAGCAAGCCAAGCTCGCCGAGCTCGACACCTACCGCTGGGTCGACGCGCAGACCGCGAGTCAGCCGATCGATCAAGCAATGGAAGAAGTCATCGCAGAGTACGCAAGCAACTGAATCTAAAGAAGTTCACCGCTCGAACACATAGGTAAACATGATCCCGACCACGCGTCGAAATCCAGTCTCCACGCTCCTCGCCGTCCTCGCGACCGTGATCGCGATGTCCGCATTCCCCGCGGCTGCGCAGCGCCTCCTCGAGAAAGACGAGATCCGCCAACTCAACGGCGTCGATCTCCTCGAATCCCAAGGCAGCACCCTCCCGATGGACGCGGTCTTCACCACCGCCGACGGCCGGGATGTCGCGCTCGCCCAGTACTTCCTCGACGACAAACCGACCATTCTCGCGCTCGTCTACTACGAATGCCCAATCGTCTGCCCAACGGTCCTCACATCGCTCGTCACCACCCTCAACGATCTTGACTACACCGCCGGAGAAGACTTCCGGGTCCTGGTCATCAGCTTCGATCACACCGAAAACACCACCCAAGCCCTCGCCAAGCGCGAGAACTTCATCCGCAACTACGAACGCTCGACAACCAACCCCTCCGTCCGCGATGGGATCGAGTTCTTCACCGGATCAGAAGAGTCGATCCGCTCCATCGCCAACTCCGTCGGATTCGCATTCAACGAAATCGCTGGAGGCGAATACGCCCACCCGATCTCACTCATGGCCGTCTCGCCAAAAGGTGTCCTCACCCGCTACATGTACGGCTACGACTACCCAACCAAAGACATGAAGCTCACCCTCCTCGACGCAAGCGAAGGCAAAATCGCCGCGAGTCTGGGTGACCGCCTCCTGCACTTCTGCTACCGCTACGACCCACTCGCGGGGTCCTACTCCCTCGTCGCTTTCCGCGTCATGCAGATCGGCGCCGGACTCGGCGCCATCATCCTCGCGACCGTCATCGGACTCCTGTTCTACGGCGAGCGCAAACGGGCACACGCACTCAATCAAATCAATACCGATGACGACGATCAAAACGGCGCATCGAATACCGATACATCAAATCCATCCACCTCAACCGGCTCCATCGCCGGCGTATCAACGGGGCACATGTCATGAACATGCCGCTGCTCGCCAGTACCAACATGTCGTTTCTCCAGAGAATCTTCTTCGGCAACCACGGCGCCTCCGAAGCCGCCGCGTGGTCCGACGGACTCTTCATGATGATCTTCTGGTTCTCCGCCGTCTGTTTCGTCATCCTCATGGCGCTGATGGTCATCTTCGTCGTCAAGTACCGCCGCAAGCCGGGAGTCGCCGCACAGCCCTCCCCGCACCACAACCTCAATCTCGAGATCCTCTGGACAGTGGTCCCGTCCGCGTCCATGCTCGTCATGTTCGTCCTCGGCTTTGAGGGCTACGCGATGAAGATGGTCGCACCAGACTCCGCGATGGAACTCAAGGTCGACGCATGGAAGTGGGCATGGAAAGTCACCTACCCCAACGGCGCGTCCTCACCAGAGACCAAGTACATCTCATTCGATGACAACATGCTCGCACTCGAAGCGGGTGAAGCCGACGCACTCATCGAGACCATGGGTCTCGAGTACCCAATCTTCTATGTCCCCGAAGACACCGCCGTCAAACTCCGCATGCACTCGCAGGATGTCATCCACTCCTTCTGGATCCCAGAGTTCCGCACCAAGATGGATGTCATGCCAAACCGCTACACGGGCTACGGCTTCCAAACCCCGAAACTCAAATCCACCGACATGGTCCTCGACCAGACCACCATGCTCGACATCCCAGGACGCGACATGTGGATCTTCTGCGCCGAATACTGCGGCGACGAACACTCACGCATGGCCGCCACCCTCCGCATCGTCCCACAAGAAATCTACGAAGCGAAAATCAAAGAGTGGGGCACCCCGAAAGATCCGATCGAACTCGGGAAAACAATCCACAAGACCATGTGCGCCATCTGCCACTCCGTAGACGGCTCACCAGGAACCGGTCCAACCTGGAAGAGCGGCAATGGCTACGGCTTCGGATACGACGCCGCACTCGCCGACGGCACCACCGCACCACGCGATGCCAACTACCTCCGCGAGTCCATCCTCGATCCAAACGCCAAGGTCGTCGCAGGATATGTACCCGCGATGCCGTCCTTCCAAGGACAACTCTCCGATGTCGAGATCGACGGACTCATCGCCTACATGCAGTCCCTCTCTGACCTCGGACCGAACCAAGAAGAAACCAACGAAGAAACCCCAGAAGCGGCAGACACCGCCGGGAGTGAAAGCCCATGAGCTACGCTGATTCAAACGCACACCACGAAGAAGGTTCCTACTTCTCAGGACCTCCCGGCATGCTCGCCAAGATCTGGCAGTGGATGACCACCGTCGACCACAAGAAGATCGGGGTCATGTACCTCTTCGCGATCATGTTCATGTTCTTCATCGGTGGGGTCGCCGCCCTCGCGGTCCGCTACGAACTCCTCGATCCCGTCCGCACCGTCCAAATGATGGACGCCTCGGGTGAAGAGATGACCATCGTGACCGGCGAACGACTCGCCGGACTCAAGGACATCATGAACGCCCGGAGCGCCAACGAAGTCTACAACCGCATGTTCACCCTCCACGGCGCGGTCATGGTCTTCATGTTCATCGTCCCATCGGTCCCCGCATCTCTCGGGAACTTCTTCCTCCCGATCATGCTGGGCGCGAAAGATGTCGCGTTCCCACGACTCAATCTCCTCAGCTGGTACATCTATGTCACCGGCTGTCTCTTCGGCGTCCTCTCGATCCTGATGGGAGGTGTCGATACCGGTTGGACCTTCTATACGCCGTATTCAACAACAACCGACGCCGACCATTGGCGTGTGGTCCTCATGATCCTCGCCGCCTTCATCCTCGGATTCTCATCGATCCTCACCGGGATGAACTTCGTGGTCTCGGTCCATAAACTCAGAGCGCCCGGGATGGGCTGGTTCGACATGCCGCTCTTCCTCTGGGGTGTCTACGCAACCTCCATCATCCAGGTCCTCGCCACCCCCGTCATCGGGATCACGCTCCTGCTGCTCGTCTTCGAGCGACTCTTCCACATCGGGATCTTCGACCCATCCATGGGCGGCGACCCCGTGCTCTACCAGCACTTCTTCTGGTTCTATTCTCACCCCGTTGTGTATGTGATGATCCTCCCCGCGATGGGCATCATCTCCGAACTCATCGCCGTCCACTCGCGCAAGCACATCTTCGGATACCGCGCGATCGCGTTCTCCTCACTGGGTATCGCAGGCGTCTCCTTCCTCGTCTGGGGTCACCACATCTTTACCGCGATGGGTGAACTCGCCGCGATCCTCTTCTCAGGACTCACCTTCCTCGTCGCGATCCCAACCGCGATCAAGGTGTTCAACTGGCTCGCGACCCTCTACAAGGGCTCCATCGCGATCAACACGCCGATGCTCTATGCACTCGCGTTCCTCTTCACCTTCTCGATCGGTGGTCTCACCGGTCTCCCGCTCGCGACCCTCGCGACCGACCTCCACCTGCACGACACCTACTATGTCGTCGCCCACTTCCACTATGTCATGATGGGCGGCACCGTCGTCGCATTCATGGGCGGCATCCACCACTGGTGGCCGAAAATGTTCGGCAAGATGTACAACGAAAAAGGCGGCATGCTCGGATGCATCCTCGTCTTCGTCGGGTTCAACATCACCTTCTTCACACAGTTCTTCCTCGGCACCCAAGGCATGCCTCGCCGCTACGCCAACTATGTCGACGAGTTCCAAACACTCCACCAGATATCCACCTACGGCTCATGGATCATCCTCCTCGGATTCCTCGTCCACCTCGGAGTCTTCATCGCTTCACTCATCTCAGGTGAGAAAGCAGACCAGAACCCATGGGGCGGACTCACACTCGAATGGGAAACCGAATCCCCACCGATCGAGCACAACTTCCACCACGAACCAGTCGTCACCCACGGCCCGTACGACTTCGACAAGGTCGTTCCACCAGGTTGGGATCCAAAGGATTACCCACTCCCCGCAAACCCATCGAGCCACTCATAAAGATCGACTCGGAGCAAGTGATTATGCAAACCACACTCGATGCAGACACAACCCCGGCACCAGCCCACATCGCCAACCACCCACTCCACTGGCGCAACCGTGGCTACGCCCACCACTTCAAGTCCCGTGATGAAGACTTCGATTCATCAAAGTTCGGGATGTGGCTCTTCCTCACCACCGAAGTCCTCCTCTTCGCAGGGATCTTCTGTGGATACGCCGTCTTCCGCATGCTCTACCCAGAAGCATGGTCAAACGGATCCCACTACCTCGACTGGCGCTTCGGAGCAGCCAACACCGTTGTGCTCCTGATCTCCTCCTGGACCGTCGCGTCCGCAGTCCGCTGCGCCCAGCTCAACAAGCAGAAGTGGCTCCAGATCAATCTGGTCATCACCCTCCTCTGTGCCGCACTCTTCGTGTTCATCAAGATTCAGTTCGAGTACATCCCCAAGCTCGGAGAAGGCAAAGCCCCAGGCACCTTCTTCTCCTACGCCTACGCCCAGAACCCATACGAGGTCCTCTGGTGGTCACTCTACTACATGGGGACAGGCATCCACGCCCTCCACGTCCTCATCGGTGCGTCCCTCCTCGCGTGGGTCCTCTTCCGCTCATGGAAGTACCAAGCCTACGGCCCAACCGAGTACCTGATGGTCGAAAACTCCGCCCTCTACTGGCACCTTGTCGACCTCGTCTGGATCTTCCTCTTCCCACTCCTCTATCTGATCCATTAGAACACCCCGAGACCACGATCATCACCGCGAACATCACAACACATTCGCTGAGACCACACCATGAGTAATCACGACACCACAGCACACGAAGAACACGCCCACGGCCACCCAGTCGTCAGCTGGCAAATGCAGCTCGGGGTCCTCCTCGTCCTCCTGTTCTTCACCTTCACCACCGTGCTCTTCTACAATATGGAAAGCTGGGTCGAACACGCCTTCGACATCCACCTCCCAGGTTGGGTCAACATCATCGGTGCGATGTCCATCGCGACCGTCAAAGCACTCCTCGTCTGCATGTACTTCATGGGACTCCGCTACGACAAAGCCCTCAACACCTTCGCCCTCCTCTTCTGTCTTTTCTGCGTCGCGCTCTTCCTCGCATTCTCAATGATCGATCTCCAGACCCGCGACCGCGTTGATCCGTGGAAGAAGGGCGAGATCACCCTCGGCGGAACAGGCAAAGCCCTCGACGCCGTCGGAATCGACGAAGACTTCAGCATCAGCCCCGCTCCAAAGATCAACACCCAAGGCATGAGCATCGTCGAGTTCCGTCGTCAAGAGAAACTCGAAGAGAAGGGCTCCGAGAAAGCCTTCTGGAAGTACTACTACAAGAAGCACACCGATCACCGCCACCCCGCGGATGAGAGCAACTACTTCGCCAAACTCGGGTACGACCACCACGAAGCGCTCCCAGACGCCAACAACGCCGTACCCCGTGCCGGTCTGACCCCGGGTCTCTTCGACGCCGTCGATCCAGCGGAAGCAGCACACGACGACGATCACAGCGACGACCACGCCGACTCCGACCACTGACACACTCCCACCCCAACAAGCTGAGTTCAGCACCCCTTCTACGATGACCACAACAACCCCAACCAAAGAGCCCCGCACGATCCTCTGGATCATCGCGGGTCTTTCTTTATGCACGCTCGTCTTCTCGTCCTACACCCTCGCCAAGCGGATAAACAGCTTCAACAGCGACCGCGGCGCACCCCTCTTCTCCTTCCGAGATGTCCAAGAAGAAGCGTTCCTGTTCCAAGATCACCCCTTCACCATCAAAGAAGTCACCGTCGACGAGCAGCCCTATGTCCGAATCACCTACGCCGAGGAAATCCTCCTCCTCCCAGTCACCGTCCCACCGAAGCAACCCCTCCCAACCGTCTTCGATCGTCAACGCGAGTGGCTCTCCATCATGATCATGGCCGACCGCGCCGGAATCACCCTCGACGAGATGGAATCCAAAATCGACTCGGGAGAGATCACCCCCCGACTCATCGTCGCGACCCGGACACCATTCGGAGCCGAGCCCGCAAAGGAAAAACGCTTCGATTCCATCGAGCACGAACAAAACGAATCCTGGGGTGAAGTCCGCCGCGACCTCTGGGAGTTCGATTTTTACGAGATGAACCCCGACGGCACCATCACCGTCCACGAACCCAAACGCTTCCCCGAATCTGGCAAATCACTCGCACGCCGCCAGAACTACGCCAAACTCAAGGGCGAACCCATCCCACAACGCGACCCCCAAGACCTCGTCGAATACTCCTGGCAATACGGCGCCGCGATCAAACTCACCCCGCGCCCGCCCGCAATCACCATGGAAAACCAAGCACTCCGCAACGCCGGATGGTCCCTCCCAGCCGCCGCCGCGAGCATCCTGACACTCATCGCGTCCATCTTCTTCGCGATAGCCCCACCAAGAGCCACTGAATAAAAAACACCCGACCAAGATCGGGTGCTTCAAGAAGTTCTGTATTTAACGCTTACTTCGTCGGATCGATCCCGCGCGAAGTCGGTGCTTCATACGAATCCACCGCATCGACCGGAACATCCGCCGTCGAGAACTCACTCGCTGTCGAGTTCACGAGGAAAATCTCCACACGACGATTCGCAGGAGTCCCATTCCCTGGGTTGTTCGCAACGACCGGACGATGCTCGCCCCAGCCCATCGCGCTCATCCGCTCCCAAGGCACTCCCGCATTCCCAAGCGCATTCCGCACCGAGATCGCGCGATGCGCCGCAAGGTGCATATTGGTCGGGTGCTTCCGACGAGTATTCGCGCCCGGCTTCTCATCATCTGTATGACCCACGATCTGGATGTCGTACCCAGCCGCCGCGCCCGAGTTGAGCACACCCGCAAGTGTCGTCAAGCTGTTGCCCGCAGACGACTGCAGAGCGTCCGAACCCGAACCAAAGGTCAGGTCAGAAGCAAACCGCAGCATCGAACGATCCGCGTCGTACACGATCATGTCCGGATACTGCGAAGCGAGCTCACGCAGCGCACGATCAGTCGCCGGATCCAGCGAAACGATCGACAGCGAGTTCATCCGATCCTCGATCCCACTCAGCGAATCCTGAGCGTTCATCAACTGTGAGCGGAGCGTCGCGTTCTCGTTCTGGAGCTGCGAGATCACCGATCCCGCATTGCCCGCCGAGCCCTGCAGCGCAGAGTTCGCCGAGTTCATCGAGTCAAGCTGGCTCTGCAGTTCCGCGTTGCGGTTCGTCAGCGAGCGGTTCGTTTCCCAGAGTGCATCGTACTCCCCCTGGCTCACACACCCAGTCCCC
>JAEPQP010000212.1 GCA_017640485.1 Phycisphaerales bacterium
CGCAGCCCGCTTTGATGGCTGAAGTCGAACTCGTCTATCGTCTTGAGAAACGGGAATCGCGCCTGACGAGTGCGCCGCTCTATCCCCGTTTGAGCCCTGTGCGCCACTTCCTCCCCCGTCAGCACCGCCAGGAAGTCTCTGTACGACCATTGCTCCTGCTCGGCTCGCTCGACAACCGAGCGCCAGTTTCGCCGGATGAAGGCCAGGTGCAGTCGTTTGAGCTGCCACTCCAAGGTGGTGTCGTCTGTGGTGTTCAGCATTGGCTCACCCCCTCGGTGACCTGCTCGGGCTGCTCGATGAGACTGCAACATAAATTGTGGGATATAGGCATCCGATCGTCATTGGTACATGAAGCCCCATGACGAGGGGATGCGCCCTTCAAAGTGAATGTGCAACTCGGCGACGATCTTCCTCCAGTGAGGCCGGGTGCGAGCCCTGGCCAGGTTCTTTGCCGTGATCTTGCGAGCCAGCAGCGTCATCAGTCTCAAGGCGCTGTCTCGACTCGGCAGACTCCTCTTCGTTTTCAACACCTTACGCTGCTGGTTGTGCACATTCTCAATGGCGTTCGTCGTGTAGATCAGCTTGCGCAGCATGGCGCTGAACTTCCACATCCCCTCAAGCGCCAACACGTTGTCGTCCCACTGACCGACCACCTTCGGATAGCGTCCTCGCCACTTGTCCCCAAAGGCTTCCTGCGCCGTCACGGCCGCCTCGAACGAGGCTGCTCGGTAGATTGTCTTGAGATCCCGGCACAGCTCCTCGCGGTCCTGGCGGGCAACGTACTTGGTCGAGGCCCGCACCAGGTGCACCACGCAAGGCGAGAAGTGCAGCTCGGGCCAAAGCGCTCGTCCTGCCTTCTCGATGCCCTCGAGCCCGTCCGCGCACAGGATCAGCACGTCTTGCAGACCGCGTGAGTGCAGCTCGCTGAAGACCTTGTGCCAGAAAGAAGCCGACTCGCCCGTCTGGCCGTCGTCGGGCATGTAGAGCCCCAGAATCTCGAGCTGGCCGTCGTCGTTGTAAGCGCAGACCTGATAGATTGCCGTGGCCTTGACCCCCTGACTGTGGCGCACCTTGACGAAGATCGCGTCGACGAGCATCACGGCGTAGACCGCCTCCAGTGGCCGGTTGCGCCACTCGACGAGCTCCTTGTCGACGCGGACGCTGACCCGCGAGATGAACTGACTGTTGGCTTCGGCCCCGTAGAAATCTCGAAAGTGCTCCTCGATGTCACGGGTGCTCATGCCAGCGGTGTACATGGAGATGATGCGCTCTTCGAGTTCCTTCGTCAGGCTCTTGCCCTTGGGTAGGGCCTGAGGCTCGAAGGTGCCCTGACGATCGCGAGGAACGTTGAGCTCGACGGGACCCTGTGTGGTCTTGACCGTCTTGTTGAAATGGCCGTTTCGATGGTTGGGACGTTGGTGGGAGCCCAACTCATCGGTCTGCTTGCGGGTGATGCGTGCGTTGGGCTCGTAGCCGAGGTGCTCGGTCATCTCCTCTTCCATGGCCAGCTCCACCACGCGGCCGATCATCTTCGAGAGCAGGGAGCCGGAGCCGGGCTTGAGACTGTCGCTGATGGGCTTGCCAGCAGCTTCCTTTGCGGCTTGAAGCAGCAGGGCTTCGAGTTCGGGTCCAAAGGCGTTGTTCGACTTCATCTTTCTCGGCATGGATTCGCTCCAGCGTCTGCCCGCAGCCGACCCGGTCAAGGCTCCAGCTCCGGGGGTTGACCTCCCCGCCCACCTTACGCCCGCCCGCCACGAGGGCGAGGGACGGGGAGACTGCAACATAAATTGTGGGATATAGGCATCCGATCGTCATTGGTACATGAAGCCCCATGACGAGGGGATGCGCCCTTCAAAG
>JAEPQP010000128.1 GCA_017640485.1 Phycisphaerales bacterium
GTCGATGTGCGGCCCTCCAGGATACGGGAGATCCAAGATCGACGCGGCTTTGTCGAATGCTTCCCCGATCGCGTCGTCGATCGTTGCACCAAGCCGAGTCAACGCCGTCGGCGAGGTCATGTGGTACAGCGAAGTATGACCACCCGATACCACCAACCCGAGCGCGGGGAACGCAGGCGGATCGGGCGCATCAAGAAACGGAGCGTAGAGGTGTGCGTGGACATGATCGACACCGATGAGCGGCAAGCCAAGGGACCAGGACAACGCTTTGGCCGCTGAGAGCCCGACCAGCAGTGACCCCACCAAGCCCGGACGATGCCCGACCGCGATCGCGTCAAGATCCTGATAGCTCAGCTGTGCTTCATCGAGTGCTTGGTCAATGACGGGGAGAATGTTGATCTCATGGAGACGCGAGGCGATCTCTGGGACAACCCCGCCGTATTCAGCATGGGTTTTGGTCTGGGATGCAACGACCGATGAGAGCACCTGCGTGTGATCACGGACCACCGATGCAGCGGTCTCGTCGCACGATGATTCGATCCCCAGAACGATCACTGATCCGAGCTTCCAGATTCTGATGTCGGCTCGATCACTTTGACATCGGCATCGATGAGCCAACGTTCGAGGTTTTGTCCGGTGATCTCAAGCGTGGTCACGAGATTCCCATCCGCGTCTTTCACGATGAGCTGCCCGCCCGCGATCTCGCGGTCATCCTCCCAAAGATCGAGCGGGTCCTCGTCGTTCTCGACGACCGTCTCGATCGTGTTCACACGCTTGGCGATGCGTTCGAGCTGACGCAGGATGCGTTCCTCTTGGAGACGCAGAGCCGCAAGTTCTTCGTACGCGGCATCGTCCGGGCTGTTGGATTCAATCCCGACGGGCTCGAACGCTCCGGTGTTGATCCGATGACCGAGCACATTGACCGCCGCGGTGAGTTGGACATCGCTGAGTGCTTCGAGGATCTCGTCGGTGCTGGTCAGTTCAGGGGTCTCGATCTTGTGGATGACCTCGTTGTCACGACGCGCCCTGAGCATCTCCGCACGCTGTTCGTTGGTCATCGGGAGGTAATAGCCGCTGGTTGGGTCGACTCCCCAGACCGTCGAGTCATCGGTGCGATGGAGCAGTCTTCCTGATGGGAGGTAGTAGTACTGCTCGGTCATCTTGAGAGTTCCGGCTCCGGATTCAAGCGGGCGCACAGTCTGCACAGAACCCTTCCCGAACGAGCGGGTCCCGATGATGATTGATCGGTCGTGATCGGCAAGAGCACCCGCAAGCACTTCAGAAGCCGAAGCAGAAGCGCCGTTGATCAGCGTGATCATCGGGAACTCGGGGAGCGTTCCCTTCCGCTGCGCCCGCTCAACGCGGTCCTGATGGGCGCGCCCTTTGGTGGAGACGATGTCCCCATCTTCGAGGAACAGATCCGCGATATCGACCGCTTCGTTGAGCAGACCACCCGGGTTGTAGCGAAGATCAAGGACCAGTCCGCCAAGCTCACCGCCCGCGTTCTGGGTCGCTGTTTGGATCGCTTGTTCGAGTTCGTCGGCACATCCCGGGATGAACTGATTCAGCCGGATGTACGCGATGTTGTTGGAATCATCGATGAGGTACTTCCAGGGTCCCTCACCATTGTCAGAACGCATGAATCCCTTCACCGCTTGCACTTTGATATGGTCGCGGATGATGGGGATCTCGAGAATGTTCCCATCACGCTCGACCGTGATGACGACCTCGGTCTTGGGTTCACCCAACAGTTTATCGATGGAGTCGTCGATCGAGTAGCCTTCGGTTGAGACGCCGTCGATCTCGATCACGCGATCACCGGCCATGACGCCCGCTTTCCAAGCCGGGGAATCGTCCATCGGGGAGGCGATGGTGAGCCAGCCGTCGTTCAGATTGACCTCAGCGCCGATGCCGACATACTCGCCCTTCATGTCTTTGTTGAAGTCACGCTCTTCGCTTGCTGGGATGAACTGGGTGTACGGATCACCGAGTTGCTCTAGCATCCCAGCGATCGCCCCCATCTGGATATCTTCATCCGTCGGCTCGGTGACATAGAGATGTTCGATCATCGCGTGGACATCCACGATCGGGTCGTAGAAGCCGTAGTCGACTGATGCGGTCCGGGTCGCATTGGAGGTGACAGCGACTGCTGAACCAACCACGGCGATGCCGAGGATAGCGGTGAGCGTAGTTGTGCGGAATGCGATCGAGCTAAACATGGTGTGTGCCTTTCGGTTGCAGCACAATATGCGATATCAAGACGGTTGTATAGATGTATATACCACTCAGAGCGGGATTGGGTTCGGGTAATTCGAGGAGGCGGATTCGGAGTCGACCCGACTCACAAGGAGCTCACCGAATCCTTGATTCGACTCAAAAAAGCGGATGCAGATTTGTTCCCAGTGAACTGTCCAAGGATTTGGCCGTCTTTAAGCACGATCGTGGTCGGGTATGATCGGACAGGGAGCAGACGGATCTGATCCTGATCTGCCCCATCCTCCAGATAGACGGGGATCATGTTCGCGTTGACCCAATCGGTGACCTTTGGATCCGAGAGCGCCCCCTTCTTGAGCGCCTGACATGGCGGACACCAATCGGCCGTCACCAGAATCAGAATCGGCTTCCCGGTCGTTTCCGACTGGATGGTTGCCCGTTCGATGTTGTAGTTGTGCGCGAACATCGTTGGAAGTGGTGCCGGGCCTTGGACCATATTGATGACTTTCGGCGCGACCATGTACGCGATCAGCGCGAGAAAGACGATGGACAGGAAATGGCCTTTGAAGTTCTTCATGAGCGGTCTCCTTCGAGTGAACAGCAGACAGGTAGATGGTATTCCATGCTTGATGTTGAATTACCAATCATGCGTGGTGTCTATGAGCGTCGAGAGCAGGTCTTTCCGGGTGATCAGCCCCACATCGTGCCCCTTTCTCGTGACGATCGCGAGACGAGCGTCCCTCAGATTCATCTCTTTGAGTGCGTTGCGCATCGAGGTTTTATCGAGCACACGCGCAATCGGACGGATCAGTTCTGAGATGTGGGTATCTGGAGAGGTGTACAGATCGAGTGTGTCGATGGTGCCGATGAACTTTCCCTGCTCATCAGTCACTGGGTAGCGTGAATGATTTGTCTTCTTGGTCGCACTCAGGGCGTCTAGGCGTGTGCTTGTAGATTTGATCTTCACCACGCGATGCAGCGGGACCATCGTCAATCGGACGGGTGTCTGGTTGAGCTGCAGGGCGCGGTCGATCATCTGCGTTTGCGAAGGGGTGATCTGATCGTCGGCGTGCTTGATGAGATCCGCCATGTGCTGACGGGCGCTGCGGACCGAACCAGAAAGATCCGCGCCGATCAGTTTCGAAGCCGCGGCCGCGATGAAGGTGATGATCGGGGTCACCGGCACAACGGTGAGCGTCAAACGCATCACACCGATCAGCGGCGCAAGCTGCACCATGAGCAGGTTTGCACGCGATCGGAAGAGTTCTTTCGGGATCGATTCCGCAAAGATCAGCAGGATCGGGGTCAGGCACACCGCCTGCAAGAGGATTATGAGCACTTCACTCAGCGCCGTTGCCGAGAGGAGTGCTGTAATCGCGAGGGTCGCGAGGTAGTTGAAGATGTTGTTGTACACAAGCAGCGTCGTCAGGATCGGCGCTGGATTCTCGATCTGCGCGCTGAGCGATTGAGCTCTCGGCTGATCCACAGAACGCACACGAAGAAACACCCTTGAAACGGAGTAGAGCCCGACCTCAAGACCGGAGCACATCGCGGATCCCATGATCCCGACGAGCACGACCACACACCAGAGGATGAGTTCAGCAGTGGTCATCGATCCCCCCCACTGCTCGGGTCCGGATCGGCGCCCAGTCCGTTGGTGTTCAGGGTCACTTCGACTGTTTCGACTACGAGATCGTTCATCGAGATGACTGTCAGTGTCGCGGATCCGAGATTGATCTGATCTCCCTCAACCGGAACCCGCGCCAGCGTGTGCATGATGAGCCCCGCGAGCGTTCGAGCACGCGAAGTCAGCGAATCGTCATGCTCGCTGAGTCCGCCGAACAGAGTGGACCATTCGTGGACCGCGAGTCGTCCGGGAACCGACCAGGTCGCGGGTCCCGTCATGATGATGTCGTTGGCATCCGTCGAGTTGTGGTCCGCGATTCCTGAGAGGAGTTGATCAGCGATATCTGCGAGCGTAATGAGCCCCGCGACGGTGCCGTGCTCGTCCACTGCGATCGCGACCGTCTGCGCATTATTTCGGAGCTGGGTCAAGAGCGTATCAAGCGTTGCTTGCTCTGGAATAAACAGCAACGGAGAGCACAGATCCCGAGGTTTCGCGCCCGGCTTGTGCTGAGCGAAGTAGCGTTTCGCATCGATCATCCCGATCGGTGTCCCATCAAGCCCGTCCTCGAAAACCGGGAATCGGGAGACCTTCCCGCTCTGACACGCTTCGATCACCTGCTCATAGCTCGCGTCCGCATCGATCCAAGTGAAATCCACACGCGGACGCATGATCTCTTCGACCCGGCGCTGCGAGAGCATGACGATCGATGCGAGCAGATCTTCTTCCGACGCGTCGATGACCCCTTCGTTGGTTCCCATCGAGAGCAGGATGGACATCTCTTTGGGAGTAATCCCCGGCGCCGGAGCCGGTCCAGAGACGAGCAGACGGGTGCCTGGAACGATGAAGAATCGCTCGAGCACACCGATCAGCGGCCGCAGCGGTTGGCGCAGCAGAATATGGAGCGGCGCGATCACACGCAAACACGGCGTCGTCACCGCGACCGCCGCGAGCTTCGCGAAGACTTCTCCAATCAGGATGATCGCAAAGAGCGACCCAACAGAGATCACGATCCGTTCAGTCGCGGTCTGTGCTTTGAGCGTCAGGATCGAGGTCACGATGAAGTACCCAACATTGATCACCATGTTGAGCAATAGCACCTGGAGCAGCAACTGCCGCGGATTGGCAAGCAACCGATCGACCGCGAGTCCCAGTCTTTTATTCTCCTTGCGAAGCTTCGCTCGGCTCGCTCTGGAGAGCCCGAGCAGAGCGGTCTCCGAGGCCGAAGCGATCGCCGACCCGAAGAGGAGGACAAACATCACGATCAAGAGCGGCGATTGTGATGCGGAAGATTGGATTGCTGGATCCATAATGGAATATCGGCTCACTGTGCGTATTTCGACCTGCGGAGTTTAGAAATCCGCTGAGCTCGGATCGTAGGTCGGATCCAACTGCTCGATCAGCCGGTTTGTGTAGCGCCACGCGTTGAGTTGGGTGCGGATCAGGAGCTTGATCCCCTCCGCTTGATCCGGAGACGCGGATTCGATGGATTCGAACAGAGCCGAGATCTCCTTGACCGTGTCGCGTGCACGCGAATCAGCCCAAGCCTGCCAGCGTGGACGCGCTTCGTCTGGGTTTTCCTCGAGTTCCTCTTCGATCTGCGTGCGGAGTTCCATCATCTCCATCAGGTACCCATCGGGAAGCGTGTGATCGGAGGCCGACGGGCCGTTGAGTATTTCAAGCATGAGGCTTGCTCGCGCTTCATCATCAAGCAGTGTGTCTCGAGCGGTGTTGAGTGTTGCGGGATCCACCGGGTCCAGCGTGCCGGACGCCGCGAGATCCGGATGCGCGGCGGAGAGTTTCGCGAGATACGCACGCTGGACTTCATCGGGAGTCATCGAAAAACTGGGGGAGATCCCAAGGATTTCGAAGGGGTTCATGGACTTTTGGGGGTTGCTGGTCATGGATTCAAGTGTAGGTTTGACAGTCGGGCAGTTTTCTGGGATGATGTGGTGTCCGGCGTAGATTCACCGCAGCCGGGGTGCCCGAATCGTTGTGCTCGTGGATCGAAAGGAATCAGTCTTGACCAAGCACATCGGCATCGTCGCGGTGAGCCCTGAGGGCGCAGCAAGCTGCTACCGACAACTGTTTCGTCACGCGTCGGTCAAACTCCCGGCAGATCAGCACCCGGTGGTTTCCATCTACAACATCCCCCTCGCGCTCTACATCCAAGCGGTCCGGAGCGACAACTGGAGACTCGTCGGACAGATGCTGCGCGAATCCGCTCAGAAGCTCGCGGAGATCGGCGCGGAGTTCTGCTTTACCCCGGATAATGCCGTCCAGCACGCCGTCCAACTCGCGGATGTGAGCTCCCCGATCCCTTGGATCAAGATGACCGACGCGGTCGCGGACCGGATCGCCCGCGACGAACGAACCAAAGTCGGTGTCATCGGGACCAAATATGTCACTTCAGGATCGGTCTACCAGACGGATCTGGGGATCAAGGGGATCAAGCTCGTGCGTCCGAGCGACGAGGACGCCGAGATCCTCGACAAGATCATCTTCGAAGAACTCATCTACGGCTCGATCTGCGACAACTCACGCAGGCAGGTCATGGAGATTGTCGAACGACTCGCTGAACTCGGATGCGAGGGACTGATCCTGGGATGCAGCGAAGCGCCGCTGATGATCTCGACCACGACTTCACCACTGCCCCTCTACGACGCGTCGGACATCATCGCCGAACGCGCGATGGAGTTCGCGGCTGGATCATAACTCCGGATCGAGAGCACTCAAGATTCCCTCTCTTGCTAGCTCTGCAAACTCCGGTACTGTCCAGAGGTTGTTGTGTCCACCGTCCTTGATCTCGATGAGCTTTGCGTTATCTGTATTGGCGAGCACCGATCTCGAGTCCTCAATTGGTGAGACTGGATCCTGAGTGCCATGAATGAGCACCACGGGAACTTGGATGCCCTGCGCGATCTGATCTCTTGCGAATCCGTCCCATCGCATCCCGACCCCCTTGAGGAGCCCGATGAGCATCATCGCGGGCTTGAGATTGAACTTCGTTGGGAGTCCGCGCAACCGGATCACATTGCGTGCAGGCGTGATCGCATGGATATAGATCGACTCCGCGATGACCGCTCTGATGTCGTGCTGATCTTTAAAATCTCGTGCGAAGCGGAGCGCGATCCCAGCGCCCATTGACCAGCCGTAGACGAGGGTGGGTTTGGATTCATCGAGTGAACTCAGCAGCGCATCGAGATCTTCGTGCTCTGAGGTCCCCATTTGTGCGGTGCCTGTTGATTCTCCATGTCCCGGAAGATCGAGGGTGATGATTTCGCTTGCGTTGCTCGCGATGGAGGGGATCCGTTTGAGTGCACCGATCGAGGAGGATCCCCAGCCGTGCACAAGAACGATGCGAGGCCCGCTCGGGTTGAGGGCTTTGATCTTCCATCCATGCAGGGTCTGGTTCTTGGACTCGATCTGCAACGACTCGAACTCGAGGGGCTGATCAAGCTCTGATGGGTCGGAGGGCAGGTTCCGCGAGAGCGCGTACGCGTAGGTGCGTCTTGGTGGATGCAGCAGCGACCACGCTGTGTGGATGACCAGCACAATCCAGAATCCGATCGCGCCGATCGCGATGAGTTGTATAAGACCAAGAAGCGCGGGCATGGAACTCAGATCCCGATCAACGCTTTGATGTCGTTGAAGGTCACGAGCAGGAACATTGTCCCGATCAACGCCAACCCTGCGAGCGTCACCGCATTCTGGACGACGATCGGGATGGGCTTGCCTCGGATGCCTTCGTAGAGCAGGAACAGGAACTGCCCGCCGTCCA
>JAEPQP010000025.1 GCA_017640485.1 Phycisphaerales bacterium
ATGACGGTGAGCTCGATTTTTTCGACATTAGCGCCTTTCTGACTGCGTACTCCGCAGGAGAAATGGTCGCAGATTTCAACAACGACGGCGAGTTCGACTTCTTCGACATCAGCGCGTTCCTGACCGCATACTCCGCCGGCTGCCCGTAAGGGATCACCAGCGACTGGTCCGGTTATCGGAACATACTTCGTCAATCATCATGTCAAAAATCCCACCGCGATTCGGCCAAGCCGGATCGCGGTTTTTTGTCCGAAAATTGGGCAGAATCAAGTATGAAGATCTGGTTTCTTCTTGGGCATTTTCCCCTGCCGTGCTATCCTACCCGTTCGTAGGGAATCACACTCAACGGGGTACGCAGAGGAGCTCGGCAATGACACGGGATACAGCAACACTCGCGATAGCGATCATCGCACTCGCAGGCACCACCACAGCAACATCAGCAAACGATTGGGCGCTCCCAGTCGACGGCAACTGGAACCTCGCGACCAACTGGCTCGGCGCCGATGTCCCCGACACCGTCGCTGAAGACGCCGTGCTCGGGCTCGTGGGCTCTTACCTCGTCTCGGTCACCAACAACTTCACACACGGCGGCCTCTCGGTCACCAATCCAGACGCAACGCTGACGCTCGCATCGATCTTCCACACACTCAGCGGCGATCTGCTCAACGGCGGCACGATCATCATCAATACCAACGCATCAGTATTCAACAGCCATCTCGCGTTCAACTCCGACGCGCAGATCAGCGGTAACGGGGTCATCACACTCAACGGCGCAGGCAACGGAGACGACGCGCAGATCATCGCCAATGCCCCCTTCACCGTGACCCACGGCGCGGATCATACTATCCATGGCGCCGGGCGGATCTCAGGGCTCATGCACAACGACGGGACCATCCTCGCAGACAGCATCGTTGGTGCCCTCGAACTCAACGGCACCCTGACCCAGTCACCCACAGCAACCGCGGGTGCGGCATCAGGCGGGAAACTCTCACTCAACAACGGCTCACTGACGACTGGTGGTTCATTCGACACCGAACCAGGATCCGTTGTTGAAGTCAGCGGCGGAACCGTGACGATCGGGGACATCACCAACCTCGGCACACTCAATATCCCAGGCAGCGGCCGGTTCTTGGATCTCAACGACACCCTCACCAATGAAGGCACCATCTTCATCAACTCAAACGCTTCAGTCTTCAACGCACATCTCCGATTCATCGCAAACACGACACTCGATGGTTCGGGTGATGTGAGCATGGACGCCTCGGGTGGGGACCTCGCCGATGCGCAGATCCTAACCAATGCTGCGATCACAGGGACCATCGGATCAAACCAGCTCGTGCAAGGCAGCGGCTTGATCACCACTGCGGTTGATGGACTCATCATCAACAACGGCACCATCAACGGCAACGACCCGCTCATTGGACTCGGACTCGCCGGGAACCATCAGGGAACCAGCGGGATCTACCGATCAGACAACGGAACCATCCTCCTCCGAAACGGACTCGTCCTCGACGGCGGAACCTTTGAATCGACCGGGACCGGATCCCTCACCAAGGATTCCAACGGCACCGCGTTCCTCAGCAACATCACCAACAACGGACAAATCAATATCCTTGGTGGTGGTGCGTTCATCCAACTCGACGGGCCGATGACCAACAACGGCGCGATTTCAATCAACAGCAACGAGAGTGTCTTCAACGCACACCTCGTGACCAGTTCAAATGTCGTTATCGACGGCACAGGATCGGTCGAACTCGCAACCGCGGGCGATATCAACGATGCCCAGATCACCACACAAGATGCGGTCACGATGACCTTCGGCGCTGGTCAAGTGGTCTCGGGTTCGGGCAACATCGCAGGCGATTCAGACGGCTTGATCCAGAACCTCGGCGTCTTCAACGGCAACCACGCCGCGATGGGCAAGGACCCTGTGCGTGTACTCCGCTTGCGTGGGAACCACACCGGGAGCTCGGTCGGGACGTACCGCTCAGACGACGGCAAGCTCGGTCTCGGCGGGGGACTGTTCCTCACCGACGCAACCTTCGACAGCTCAGGAGCAGGGATCGTTGAGGTCTTGAACAACTCCACCGCATCGGTCGCCAACATCACCAACCTCGGCCATCTCGGTATCCAAGGCAACGGCAGCTTCCTCGAACTGGCCGGACCCATGGTCAACACCGGCACCATCACGGTCAACACAACACTCACCAACTTCAACGCCCACCTCGTCTTCGCGGACCCATCCGCGTCCATTACAGGCAACGGAGAGGTTCGGATGTCGATCCTCAACCAGTTCAACGATGCGCAGATGTACACCGATGGTGCTTTCAATGGAACCATCGGTGCCGGACAAACCGTCGCTGGTTCTGGAGTGATCGAGGGACGCAATGACGGCACCATCGTCAACAACGGCATCATCGACGGCGATGACCCGCTCAACGACCTCCGCCTGGAAGGAAACCACGACGGCAGCGGTGGGGGGATCTACCGCTCAACCGACGGCGTGCTCGCACTGACCGGTAATCTGGTCTTGAACGGAGGCACCTTCCAGTCAGTCGGTACCGGATCAGTCTCCATGAACACCAACGGATCCGCTGAAATGACTTCCGTCACCAACGAAGGAGACCTGAACATCCTCGGTAACGGTGGCACGATCGAACTCTTCGGGCCGCTGACCAACAACGGCACCATCAACATCAACTCCAATCTCAACAACTTCAATGCGCTGATCCGCTTTGTGACCGACACCACAATCGACGGCACGGGTGACATCAACATGTCGATCCTCAATCAGAACAACGACGCGCAGATCATCGCCAACTCAGGATTCGTGGGCACCATCGGTGCAGGCCAGAACCTGAGCGGCGACGGATTGCTCTCCGGCGAACTCGAGATCAACGGCGGGCTCGATCCAGCAGGACCGACCCGAGAGTTCCGGATCGATGACATGCGGTTCTCATCCACCACGCACATGACCGCGGATCTGGGTGGACTCCTCGCCGGCGAGTTCGACCGGCTCATCCTGGGCGGGAGCGACACGATCGAGCTCGCTGGAGATCTAACCGTCAACCTCGATTCTGGGTATGTCCCGAACTTCGGTGATACCTGGGACATCATCGACGGCGGCACAGTCGTCGGCGAGTTCGACACCGACAACATGCCAATCGCTGGACCAGGACTCGTCTACCGCGTGATCTATGAAGCCGACCGGGTCTTCGTCATCCTCACATGTGATGCCGATCTGTCAGGTGACGGCGTGCTCGACTTCTTCGATATCTCCACCTTCCTCGGATTCTTCGGAGCACAAGACACCCGAGGAGACATCAACCTCGACGGCCAGTTCGACTTCTTTGACATCTCACTGTTCCTGCAAATCTACAGCGGGACTTGTTCATAATCATCGACAGCGGTATCCTTGCTCCCCCGGAGAGAGAGTTCGGGATACCCAGAGCACAGTTCACACCCAACCACGGCGCGGTCGCTGACCACGCCGCTGCAACAAACCATCAGCCTCGGATCAGATCATCCGAGAAATACAGAGCGGGAGCATCGAAATGAAACTCATCCAGACTGCACTACTGGCCGGACTCGTCAGCACGGCGATCGCCCAGCCGATCGAGTTTGTGATCGACCAGAACCAGTCCACACTCGATATCTCGATCGAGATCGATCTCGGAGCACTCGGCGGTGACACCGACGCCGACTCCACCCAGGTCGGCGGCTTGGTCACGGCTTCGCTCGATGACCCGATCGTCCCATCAACGATCACGCTCCATGATTTCAGAGCAGAGATGCTTGATGATCTGAACTTCAGCTGGGTGCCCGCATTCCTCTCGACCGCCAATGCAACCCTCTCCGGCGGATCCGTTGAGTACGCGAATCCCGGAATCGATATCGGACCCAACCCGATCGTCGACGGCAGCTTCGAGTTCCTTGATGTCCCCGCAACCCTCACCGGCATCCTCGATGTCGACTACAACATCTTCCTCGTCGGATCTGGATCACAGATGATCGATCTCTCGACCCTCGGCCAGTCCTCAGCGCCGATCAGCGGCGAGGTTGTTTCCGCCAACGGCACAATCACCATCAGCAACACCATCGAGCTCGTCGCCTCTGAACCCCTCGTCGTCGAGGGCAACGAGATCGGGACCGTCATCGTCACAGGCACCGCAACGATGGTCGCGACCGCGGATGTCCCCGAGTGCCAGCCAGATCTCAACAACGACGGGCAACTGGATTTCTTCGATATTTCAGCGTTCCTGACGGCCTTCAGTGCTCAGGATCCGATCGCGGACTTCAACAACGACGGAGCGTGGGATTTCTTCGATATCTCAGCGTTCCTGACCGCCTACGGCGCGGGTTGCTCCTGATCTGAGATCTGCTTGAGACCGGTGGTCTACTCGTCGTATCGGACCTCTCTGGTTCAACAGGACCAGCACAGACCAACCCACAAGAATATCCTGTATTCTTGGTGTTTTTCTTGCATCCTTTGTGTGGTTCGAGGACAATAGTAGAGCAGAAGGACCCGATCGGGTCTGAAGATGATTGCACAAATATTTTGGAGGATGTGCGATGAAACTTCACGCGATTCGTGAATCGTTTTTGGTCAAAAACCGCTCATTGGTAGCCGGCATTGTTGTTGCTATCGGTGCATGCGGCGGAGCGATCGCATCGCCCGTTCCCACCACCCTGCAGGACTTCTTCCTGCCGGGGACTCAGCCCGAAACACTGAACCACCCGATCTCTGACGGCAACAACTGCGCCGCGTGTCACTCAGAGCCCGCGCACGACTTTGATCCTTACGAGGGATGGGTCGGCTCCATGATGGGACAAGCCGCCCGCGATCCGATTTTCTACGCGTGTCTCGACATCGCCAACCAGGATGTTGCATTCGCCGGTGACCTGTGTCTCCGCTGTCACACCCCCGGCGGCTGGCTCGGCGGACGCTCTACCCCAACCGATGGGTCAGCGCTCGAAGGCATCGACTTCCAAGGCGTGACCTGTAACTTCTGTCACCGCATGGTCGATCCAGTATACAAGCCCGGAGTCAGCCCGATCGTTGACCTTGAGGTCTTCGACGGCGTCGAAGGCATCAACGATGGCATCGATGAAACCACCCCGAACCCGCACACCGCCGCGTTCGTCGTCGACTTCTTCGATCGTCGCCGCGGACCGTTCGATCTGGGTGAGGAGTTCTTCTACCACTCATGGGAACTCTCCCCGTACCACCAAGACTCCGCGATGTGCGCGACCTGTCACGATGTGTCGAACCCCGCATTCTCCAAGCAGCCCGACGGCACCTACGCACTCAACGCGCTCGACACGCCTCACGAAACCTTCGACAAGTACGACATGTTCCCAGTCGAACGCACCTACTCCGAATGGGCGCAGAGCGACTTCGCGCTCGGACCGATCGACATGACCGGCCGGTTCGGTGGTGACAACCCCATGGTCTCGACCTGTCAGGACTGTCACATGCCCGATCGCAACGCCAACGCATGCCGCATCGATCCGACCCCGCGTCCGGACATGCCAGAGCACGCGTTCAACGGCGGGAACAACTGGGTTCTCAAAGCGGTCCGCTCGCTCTACCCAGACGGAGAGACAGGACTCAACGACGAGATCGTCAACAACTCCATCGCGCGTGCCGAGAGCATGCTCGAGAACGCGTCGGACCTTGAAGTCAGCGACGACGGCTCAAACATGACCGTCCGCGTCATCAATCAGACGGGTCACAAGCTCCCGACCGGGTACCCGGAAGGGCGTCGCATGTGGGTCAATGTCAAGTTCCTCGATGACTCGGACACGCTCATCGCTGAGCGGGGCGCCTACGACGAGGTCACCGCTGTGCTGACCACGGGTGACACCAAGGTCTACGAAGCGAAGCTCGGCGTCGACGCCGCGGTCTCCGCACTCACCGGTATCCCTGAGGGCGAGGGCTTCCACTTCGCCGCAAACAATGTCTGGATCCAGGACAACCGCATCCCGCCTCGCGGATTCACGAACGCCGGATTCGAATCGGTCCAAGCCCAACCGGTCGGGTACACCTACATGGATGGTCAGTACTGGGACGATACCGAGTACGCGATCCCAGCGGGCGCGACCAAAGCCGAGGTCCGTGTGTACTTCCAGCTTGTGAGCAAGGAATACATCGAGTTCCTCCGCGACGAGAACGACCAGACCGGTGTTGACCCGCTGAACCCAAGTACCGGTGAGATCGCCTACGAGCAGTGGGTCCTCCACGGCAAGAGCCCAATCGTCGAGATGGACTTCATGGAATACGAGTTCACCGGCGGATGCGAAGCGGACTTCAACATGGACGGCGAGGTCGACTTCTTCGACATCTCCGCGTTCCTCACCGCGTTCGGCATGAGTGATCCGTCAGCGGACTTCACCAACGATGCCCAGTGGGACTTCTTCGATATCTCCGCATTCCTCTCGCTCTACGCAGCAGGGTGCCCGTAACCAAACCCTCCCTCACGAGGATCGGAAACGATCCTCGTTGAGTCTTTGACAATCCGATCGCGCACCGCCCGAGTTGTTTGAGGCAGGCGCACGCCGCAGCTTCTGGAGACCGATATGTTTTCAAGGTCAACCAACGGGACACCGCTGTCATCACCCCGCGCTCCGCGCACCCATCCACACAAACTCGTGCTGATCTCCACCCTCGCGCTGCTCAGCGGCAGCGCAACCGGAGCACCCATCGCGTGGAAAAACAGCGACAGCCCCCAGCTCCAAGCAGCACAGGTCCAGCGGGTCCCTGTCCAGCAAGCACTCAAAGAAGCGAAAACCAAACGCACCGAGCTCAACCACGCGGGCTATCTGATCGTCACGCTCGACACCACCCCCAACCAAGATACACGCGAACAACTCCAGAGCAACGGCCTCGAACTGCTCGATGCGGTTGGACACTCCTCGTACTTTGCGCGCCTCGATCCAAACGCGAACACGAACGAGATCGCGCAGAAACTTAGCAGCGCCAGCAATATCACTCGAGCGCACAAGCTCCACCCCGCGATCGAGAGCGACAACATGCCCGAATGGGCGATCGTCGGGAGCACCACCCTTTGTGCGGTCGATGGATCGATGGCCGACCCAACCGTCGCGGCGTATGTCATGATGCACCGCGATGTGGACGCCTCGTCCGACGAGATTTCCTCGATGATCAAAGCCGCGAAGGGATCGGTCCGGTCGATCGTGATGTCGATGAACACCGTAGTCGTGGAGATGCCGTACTCGCAGCTCAAGAAACTCGCGGACGACGACCGTGTCCAGTGGATCGAACCACCGCTCCCCCCGCTCGAGACCAGCAACTTCTCCAACCGCGTCATCACGCAGGTCAACACTGCGAACTCAGCGCCCTACAACCTCGACGGCACCGGGGTCACCGTCCTCGTCTACGACGGCGGAAACATCCGCACAACACACAACGACTTCTCCGGACGCGCTACCAACATCGACTCCGCAGGTGTCCATTACCACCCGACCCATGTCGCAGGTACCATTGGCGGCGACGGCTCAACCAACGCAAACCATCGCGGCATGGCGCCGGGAGTGAACCTCCTCGGCGCGGGATTCGAAGTCGTCGGAGGACTCAGCCAAGGATTCCTCTACACCGATCCAGGAGATCTTGAAGCAGATTACACCCTCGCGATGTCACTGGGCGCCACGATCTCCAACAACTCCATCGGCGCCAATGTCGCGCAGAATGGATACCCCTGCGCCTGGCACGGCGACTACGGCATCACCGCTGGAACAATTGACAATGTCATCCGTGGATCACTCGGTGAACCCATCACCGTCTTCTGGGCAGCCGGGAACGAACGCGGGAACGGACGCTGCGGCGTTTCCTACGGCACGACCGCACCACCAAGCAACAACAAAAACTCCATCTCCATCGGAGCACTCAACTCCAACGACGACTCCATGACAAGTTTCTCAAGCTGGGGACCATCCGACGACGGACGCATCCGCCCCGTTGTGTCCGCGCCAGGATGCCAATCTGGATCCGACGGCGGGGTGACCTCAACCGGTGACGGATCGAACACCGAATACATCACCCTCTGCGGCACATCCATGGCGACACCCACCGCCGCGGGGATCGGCGCACTCATCGTCCAAGACTTCCGCGAGCAGTTCCCGAGCTGGGGGGACCCGTCGAACCAACTCATGAAAGTCATCCTCATCGAAGGCGCCGAGGATATCCTGAACCCCGGACCGGATTACCAATCGGGGTACGGATCTATCCGCGCCGTCGACAGCATCGACTTCCTGCGCACCGGAAACTTCCGCGAAGACACGATCGGTCAAGAAGCCGCATCGACCTACAGCATCGAGGTCTCCGAAGATGATCCGGAGTTCCGCGTCACCATCGCGTGGGACGATCCTGCGGGCGCTCCCAATGTCTCGCTCGCGCTGGTCAATGATCTTGATCTGGTCGTGACCGATCCGAGCGGGAACCGCCACTACCCGTGGACACTGAATCCCTTCAGCCCCAGCGCCGGAGCGATCCGCACGCAGGAAGACCACATCAACAACATCGAGCAGGTCTATGTCCAGAATCCTCAGCCTGGGATCTGGCAGGTTCAGGTCATCGGCACCGCAATCACCGAAGGATCGCAGTCCTTCGCGCTCGCATCGTCACTCGATATCGGGGATGGTCTGCTGAGCATTCTGTTGACTGAAGATGCACCAGAGTTGATCCTCCCGGGAACACCGATCACGGTCACCGCCGAGATCAAAGAAGGCATCGACACCCTCGTCCCCGGATCCGTCGAACTCAACTACCGCTACGCGGCAGGGAGTTACACAAGCATCCCGATGTCCGACAACGAGGACGGCACCTATTCCGCAACCATCCCCGGCGCCAGCTGCGGTGACACGATCGAGTACTACACCTCAGCCAACGGCTCGATCGCAGGACCCAAGTACTCCCCGCCGTCTGGTCCATCCGCACCAACCCGAACAGAGGTCGGGGAGATCAAAGTCGCGCTCACCGACACTTTCGAAACCAACAACGGCTGGACCGTTTCGGGAGACGCGCTCGACGGCGCGTGGACACGAGGAGTCCCGGTCGATTGCGCGAGCCGCGGTGCACCCGACAGCGACTCGGACGGATCCGGACAGTGCTGGATCACCGACAACGATGCATCAAACTCATGCAACTCCGATGTTGACAACGGCACCACCATCCTCACATCACCGATCTACGACATCGCGGCCGGCGGCGAGTTCAGCTTCGATTACTGGTACTCCGACATCCCGACCGGTGAAGTCAACGGCGACCAATGGGCCGTCGAAGGATCATTCAACGGCGGCGCAACATGGATCCCGCTGCGGAGCTCGACAATCGTCTCCAGCAACTGGCGCAGCGACACCATCCAGGTCGGAACAGAGATCGCCGCGACCGACCAGATGCGCTTCCGCTTCATGGTCGATGACATCGACACACAGAATGTCATCGAAGCTGGGCTCGACAACATCCGGATCTCGCGATTCATCTGTGAAGACATTGCTCTGTGCACACCCGACATGAACAACGACGATGTCCTCGACTTCTTCGACATCTCCGCGTTCCTCTCCGCATTCGGAAGCGGGAATCCAGATGCAGACTTCAACAGCGACGGGCAGCTCGATTTCTTCGATGTCTCCGCGTTCATCGCCGCGTTCAACGCGGGCTGCCCGTAACCTCGATTGTCATAGGGATATCCAAAAACAAAGCCGGGCGCGGATCTGATCCGCGCCCGGCGTTCATATCAGGTTTGATGATTCCGTGTTACGGGCAACCTGCGCCGTACGCCGTGAGGAACGCGGAGACATCGAAGAAGTCGAGGACCGCATCGTTGTTGAGATCAGCGACCGGTTCCGCATTGCCGTACGCCGTAAGGAACGCGGAGATATCAAAGAAGTCCAGCAAGCCGTCCTCGTTGAAGTCCGCCTCGTTACATGCCGCGGTTTGCTGCTCAGTGCCGTAGTAGACATTGTCGATGTACAACGCATCATCGCCCGCAGAGGTCACACGCAGACGGGTGGTGTCGATCGCCCAAGCGCCAAACGGGGTCTGGAACTCGAACGATTCAGGGCTGGTACCCAGCTCAGAACCATCCAGCGTCGCAACGGTCTGCCAGTTGTCCGCGATATCGAGCACCTCGATGAGCAGCGTGTCATCGTTGCCCGCTCCCGCATCAGCCCAAGCGTCGATCCGCACAAAGCCCGGGGTGATCCCGAACTGGTTCAAGAGAACTTCCACAGACTCGATCTGCTCGATGCCCTCAAAGACCGCTGCGTAGGTTGAACCAACAACCGCCGATTCCACACCGCTGTTCTCTTCCCAGATCAGCGACGAGATCGGACCGCCCTCGAATGAATCAACCAGCGGAGCAACCGGAACCGCTGATCGGTTCTCGATCGCGAGATCATCGATCCGCCATTGGTCGCTTGAGTCCGATCCTTGGCCGCTCATCCGGAGTTCCACGCCGTGGCGTTTGAAGCTGTTCGGCAGCTGGATCCAGAAATCGACATACCCATCGGTATCGTTTCCAGTCGAGGTGTAGTCATAGACCGTCTCCCAGGACCCGTCCTCAAGCAAGAGCTCGACCGCGAGGTTCTTGCCCGCTTCGACGCCTGTGGTCTTGAGCCCGAATCCGAGCCCGTAGTTTCCGCCGAGCGAGAGTCCCGCGATCTTCTCCGAGGTCACCTGGTCGCCGCCCTCAAGCAGCAGGACCGACCCGGAATCAGCAGACTCTGTATCCACCACCGTGGAGACCGATCCAGCGGTCGCCGAGAACAGATCCATCCACGACGCGCTGTCACACGACTCCATGACCGGAAGCAGCGTGCGAGGGACATACGACTGCGCGACCTGGATCGCGTTGAGCGTGTTCACACGCCCGTGCCCGAACGAGTCATCGCGTCCCGGAGCGCCGAGATCATCGACCGATTGGTACAGGATATCCTGCGCGTCCCATGCGCTGATGTCTGAACGGACGGAGAAGATCATCGCGCCAACACCAGCCGCGATCGGGGACGCGTAACTGGTTCCCGAGCTGTTGCTGTAGCCCCCGCCGCGTGTTGTCGAGCGGACGCTCGATCCCGGAGCGCTGACATCAACCGCAGGCCCAAAGTTCGAGAACCCGGATCGACGATCACTGGAAGTGGTCGAGCCGACCATGATCAGGTTCGGTCCGTTGTAGCTCACGAGCGAGTTGTCGTTGCCCGATGACCAGAAGAGCAGCCCGCCGCGATCAGCGATGTACTTCGCGGTCGATTCGTTGGCGCCGCTGGTTCCTCCGGAGTACGAAGCGTTCACGACCTTCGCGCCGTTATCGACCGCCCAGCGGGCGCCCTCGAGGATATCAAACGAGTTCGCGTTCCCCGAGCTCAGGTTGCTCACACGGATCGGCATGATGGTAAAGTCCCACCCGACACCAACAACGCCCCGCCCGTTGTTGCCCTGCGCTGCGGCACATCCAGAGACAAAGGTCCCGTGCCCGTTCAAGTCCTCGGTATCACCGCCGTCAACCTCCGCGAGGTTGTTGACCGAGTTGTACCCGGGGATCAGCGCATCCTCGAGGTCCGGGTGGTTCGAGTCCACACCCGAATCACACACAGCGACGATAATGTCGCTGTCACCGGTGTGGATGTCCCACGCCGCAGCAGAACGCAGACGCGTGTGCTGCCAGCTCGATCCGTACTGCGAATCATTGGGGACGACTTCCTGGAACAACCGGTAGTTTGGTTCGACAAACTCGTAGTCGCCGGTTGCCATGAGCACCGCCGCGAGTTCGTTCTCGTCAACACCTGCGGGGACTTCGATGACATACTCGCTGACAAACGCGCTCTTCTTCACCACCGAAGGGAGCACACGCGCCTCGGCCGAGAGCGCCTTCCCGGGCTTCGCGTGGACGATCAGTTCTCCGGTAAACTCGCGCTGATCCTTCACACTCGTGTAGTTCATTGGTGATTGCAACGCATCACGAATGAGCGTCTCGTCATCGCTGTCAATATCCAGCGCCGCACGGATCGAGGTCATTTTGACCGCAAGCTCAGACGCCGAGAGCACGCCCGATGCCTGAGGCTGCTGTGCAGACTCCGCCGACGCGAGACCCGCGACCGATCCAGAGAGAAGAAACAGCGAGCAGGCGAGCATCGCTGTACGAGTACGGGTAGGGGATACCATGTTCAAAGCTCCTATCTAACCGGTCCACGACTGCGTAGAGAACAATCACCGGTGTTTTTGTGTTGAGAGTGAGTACCGAGAAACGGAAGCCGGGCAACTTTCATTGCCCGGCCCGTAGTTCATAACCGCTTACGGACAGCCCGAGCTGTAGTCCGTGAGGAACGATGAGATATCAAAGAAGTCAAACTCGCCGTCCTCGTTGTAATCCCCGCTCGCATCCATCCCGCCGAACGCGGTCAGGAACGCGGAGATGTCGAAGAAGTCCAGAACCTCGTCGCCGTTGAAATCAGCAGGACACGGATCGTTCTCTTCGATGAACTCCATCGTCACCGCGATGTTGTCCACATACCAGTCGTCATCAGGTTCGTCCCCCTGCGCGGTTAGACGCAGCTGCAGGTCCGGGCCGTACGCCTGGAACGGGAGCGGGATCTGATGAAGCACGAAGTCGCTCTGGTCCACGCCGTCAGAGAAGATCGTCGTGAGTTCGTTCCAGTTGTTCGCGAGGTCCTTGTACTCAACAAACAGCGATTCGCCGTCCTCAACACCCTTGTGCTGCGTGTACAGACGGGCGTAGACAATCGGCTGAGCCGTCGTGACATCGATTGATTTGGTGGTCATTGAGTCCGCGTTGTCGAGGTTCGCACTCTGTGTACCCGATGGTTCATTGTCAGCGCTAGTGCTCGATGAAGCGTTGCTCGACTCCCAGTTAAAGTTCAGCGAGATGCCAGACTCAAAGGTATCTTCCCAAGGCACGCTGTTGCCCTCGAAGAACTTGATCTCGACATCATCGATGTACCAATCGTCGTTCGCTTCGTCGCCGCTCGTGCTGAAACGGAGCTTGAGCTCGTTGTGAATCGCAAGCGCTGGCACCTCGAGCAAGTGGTAGGTGAACGAGTCCTGGTCCGACCCGTCCGAAGGGATCGTTGTCAAAGGCACCCAAGCACCGATCAGGTTCGCGTATTCAACGACGAGATCCTCACCCGCCTCGGTCCCGATGTGCTGCGTGTGGAAACTGATCTGCCCAGTTGTAGAAACAAACTCCGACGCACGGATCATCACCGTGTTGATCTGAGCGGTTCCCGACATGTTCATCGAATCATCATCACTCGGCTCATCGATCGCATCGCTGTTGACCTCAACAGAACCGATTGAATCGCGCCACAATGGCAACCCAGTGTCGTCGAATGTATCTGAGAACGGCAGATTGATCGAAGAAGGGCCAAAGATCGCATCTTCAACTGCACGCCCGACATTGATCCGCCCGTAGCCGGAGAAGTTGTCCTCGCCGACCGAGTTCTTATCATCCGCAGAGTTGAACAAGATCTGCTCAACCTCATCGGCCGTGTGCGAGGGATTCGCAGAGTGGATCAGCATGAGCGCCGCCGCAGTGATTGGTGATGAAAAGCTGGTCCCGGTCGTGTTGCCGTAGCTCCCAGTACGTGTCGTGGACTGGATATTGGTCCCCGGCGCGATCACATCAATCCCAACACCGAAGTTGGAGAACGACGCGTAGTTATCCGCTTGGTTCGATGCACCGACGATGGTCACCGAAGTCCAGTCGTTGGTCTGGTTCCCGACGCCGTCGTTACCGGAGGAGAACACCAGCAGGTGTCCTTGCGAGCGGATCGAGAGCCCGGTCGTAAAGGTCGCGTTGTCCTCCGCGCCGCCGAATGAACAGTTCGAGACATACGCACCGTTGTCCGAACCCCAGCGAGCACCCTGGAGGATGTCCGAAAGGAACGCGTTGCCGCTCGAGATGTTGGACACCTTCACAGGCATAATCCCAAAGTTCCAGCCGATCCCCGAGATCCCGACGCCGTTGTTCCCGATCGCGGCCGAGCAGCCCGCGACAAGCGTGCCGTGCCCGTTGAGGTTGTCATCGACGAACCCGCCGTTGACTTCAGCGAGGTTGGTCACGGCGTTGAAACCAGAGACGAGAGCGCCCTGAAGATCGGGATGGTTGATGTCCACACCCGAGTCACAAACCGCGATGATCTCGCCGCTGCCCGTCGTGTGGTCCCACGCACCGAAGGTGTCGATGCGATCCTCATCGTGGTACCACTGCAGGTTCAGGCGCGGATCATTGGACTCGATCGTGGGGTAGCACCACCAGTCGATCGAGACGAACTCGTAGTCGCCGGTTTTCATCAGGATCTCCGCCATCACCTCGGCGCTGACGCCGAGCGGGAGTTCCACAGTGTGCATGTCCACATCATCAAACGCTTCGATCAGCGACGGCGCGATCCGGTCACGCGCCTCGATCATGCGCTGCTCGGCTTGCGAGATAAACTCCGCCGCGGCATCCGCGTCAGCGATCCCCGAAACCCCGCGGATCTCAGGAGCCGCAACCTGACCCAGCGCCATCTCGGTCCCGATCTGCTGCATCATCTGCGAGCGGGTCTTGACCTTGACCGTCAACCGATCGGTCCGCTCCTTGAGCCCGATCACTTCTGTGAACACCGTCGAAGGGGTGATCGTGCCGTTCATCACGCCTGCGTCACGACCCATCCAGTCGAACGCCGCAGTGATGTTTGCTTTCTGAGCCGCCGACAAGATCACAGGCTCGTTTGAACCCGAGATCATCGTCCCCTTCACCGGCTTCGTGCCGGGACTGGTGTACGAATCATCACCGATGCACAGCCCGCAGGTCAACACCAAAGCAAGCGCCGTAGAAACGGCCGATGTCCGAGCCGCACGATTGAATGAGTCCAAGTTCATACCTGTCAGTTCCCTTTCAAATGACACGAGCCTTTCGGTCTCGCATCCGTCAATGTTCAAGCCGCTGAGTACTCGTCTCTCAGATCCGAGCGGTCACACAACCCGATCCCCTCGCAGCCCGTCTCGATCGTCCATACAGGAGCACATCGCAGGGCCGCAGATACTACTAATACAATGGTCAATTTTCGGCAATCTACAAGGCAGAATGCCCATTGAACCGCCAGAATCGCACGAATTCAGGTGATTCCTGAACGCCCAAACAGAATCGGACGCTCACGGGCTCTAAGCCTTGAACGATTCAACCTCAGATCAGCGATGAAGGTCCGAAAACCTCCGCCTTCCCCTCGGCACAACCTTCCATTGTCAATTGTCCAGTCTTCAACACATCACTGTTCTCGGACCGAGAGCAGTCAGTGCAATGACAACCATGCACCGCCCGACTATTCGCGTCCAAACGCCGCCGGGTTTCATCAGAATCCCCGAATTCGGACCTCTAGACCCCGATCTGAGCACAATTTAGACCCGTTCATGCTCCGGATTTTCACCCAGAAGCACCCTCCAGACATCGCGGACCACCCAGCTCATCGCCGTCTTCGCTTCCCGCGTCGCCGCCGCGATGTGAGCCGTGAGGGTCACATTGTCCTGATCCAACAAGCTCGGCACCCCGTCAGGCCAATCAGGACCCGCTTTCTGGATTGGTTCCGGATCATGCACATCCAGGATCAACCGGGCCGCGGGATGATCCGCCGCAAACCGCGCCGCAGCGACCGGATCAATCCCAATCCCCCTCGACGCGTTGATCAGCACCACATCCGCTCGCATCATCCCGAACGCCTCATCGCCGATCAGCCCCTGGTTCTCAGCTCGCCCGTCCACATGGATCGTCAAGCACCGACTCGATCTCAGGACATCCTCAAACGACGACGCGACCGCGTCAGTCGATTCGATCGATCGCAGATCATGCATCATCACCCGCATTCCCAGGGCCGCGCCCGCCCGTCCCACGCGCGATCCGATGTGACCGAACCCCACGATTCCAAGCGTCGAATCGACCACCGATGATTCGCTGATTGCTGATTCACGCGCTGCGTGCCATTCGTGATCATCAAGCACGCGATCAATACCCTCGATCGTCCGCATCGATCGCATCATCATCGAGATCGTGTACTCCACCACAGACATCGCGTTCGCGTGAGGCGTGTGCACCACCCGCACGCCGCGCTGGGCGCACGCTTCGAGATCAATATTGTCCAGTCCCACCCCCGCGCGCCCGACGACCCGCAATCTCGGCATCCGCTCAAGCAACGCTCGATCGACCGTCGTGTAGGTCCGAACGATGAGCCCCTGAACATCGGGAAGGATCTTAGAGATCGCAGGATCTTCCAATTCACCTTCGAGCACATCGCAACGATCCGCGAGCCAGTGCTTCGGATCCGCCGCGATCGGTTCGGTCACCAGTACCAATGGGGTGCTCATGAAGTAAGTTCTTTCATAGGAATAGATTAGAATCACTTCCGGCAACTCGATGTGCCGACTCAGCCCGGGATTCTACGCAACTGACGATCCCCTCGGATAGACCCATCGAGCCGCAATATTCAAGCAAGTCCCTATGTATGTCCGAATAAATCCTCACGGACGCTCAGTCAAGGACGACCGAGCGGGACATCACGCATAGCAGCCAGTATTGGAGGCGCCCAAATGAACAAATCCGACCTCATCGACTCCGTCGCTTCCCAGCTCGAAACAAGCAAAGCGGAAGCGGGACGAGCCATCGAAGCCGTCATCGCTTCGATCTCCGAAGGACTCCAAGCCGAACAAAAAGTCGCAATCTCCGGCTTCGGCACCTTCACCAAAAAACACCGCGCTGCACGCACCGGTATGAATCCCGCGACCAAACAGCCAATCCAGATCAATGAGTCGACCACCTGCTCCTTCAAGCCCTCCCAGCAGCTCAAAGAAAACCTCCACGCCAAATCACTCCAGCACTCTTGAGTGAACCAAAGCTGGATCAAACAAATCAACCTCATCTAGAGATAACACGACCCGGTTTCTCTCTGAGCCCCGCACCAGCGGGGTTTTTTGTTTATCCCTTCTTCTGAACGAACGCGTCCTCAGCAAGATCGATCGCGCGACCCAGCGCCGCCGCTTTGTTAACCGTCTCCTTGAACTCCAGTTCAGGAACCGAATCCGCGACAATCCCACCCGCGGCCTGGATGTGGTACTCCCACTTCCCGTCGCTGTTCGACTCATCAATCCGATCAATCGGAACCACGATCGTCCGAAGCGCCAGTGCGATGTCCATCTCCTGATTCAGACCCACCCAGCCAAGACCCCCTCCATACGGCCCCCTTCGAACACGCTCAAGCTCATCAATAATCTGCATCGCGCGAACCTTCGGCGCCCCCGAGATCGTCCCGACCGGGAGAGCCGCACGAAGCGCATCCCAGCAGTCGAGCCCGTCGCGGATGATCCCCGTCACCGTCGATGAGATGTGCATGACATGCGAGTACCGCTCGATATCCATCACCGACTCGAGCTCGATCGTGCCCGGCCGAGCAACCCGCCCAACATCATTGCGACCCAAATCCACGAGCATCGAATGCTCCGAGCACTCCTTCGGATCCGCGAGCAGCTCACGCTCCATCGCCAGATCTTCCTCAACTGTGCGCCCCCGCCGGCGCGTTCCGGCGAGCGGACGATTCGTGACCTTGAGCGATCCGTCCCCATCGCGACGCACTCGGCACAAAATCTCCGGCGAAGACGCGACCAGAATGCACCCCTTCGTCTGCAAGTACACCATATACGGCGACGGATTCACCGCTCGCAATGACCTGTACACATCAAACGGATCCGCATCCGTTCGGCGCTCGAACCGATGACCCAGCACGACCTGGAAGATGTCACCCGCTTTGATGTACTCCCGCGCCCGCTCGATCATCGACGCGTGCTGCTCGCGCGTCGTGTTCGCGTTCATCGCTTCGTGCTTCGCCGTGGGCGTCCGCGCCACGCGTCCAAGCACCAACGGCTTCGCATGATGCTGGATCTTGACTGCCAACTCCTCGAGATCCTCGATCGACCTCTGGTAGACCGCTCCCGGATCATCCCCAGCGTTGACCACCGCGAGCCGAACCAGATGCACCAGCTTCTCGACATGATCGAACACCACAACCGTGTCATAGAAGCCGAATGAAATCTCAGGCAGCCCCCGATCATCCTCCGGGGCGTGCTCAGGATTGAGTTTCACCGGCTCCGCGTACCGAACCGAGTCATACCCCGCGTACCCGAACCATCCACCAAGGACACAGTCTGGGATCAATCCCCGATCCGCCGCAACTTCTGGGACCGACAAAGACCAGTCCTCGCAGATCCCGCGCAACCGAGCGAGCGGATCGGCGCACGCTTCATTCGTGGTCTCTCCGCTGCGATGATCCTCGATGCACACCACCCCGTCCTTCGCGCTGACCTCGATGATCGGGCGCGTGCCGAGGATCGAGTGTCTCCCCTGATGCGTCCCCCCCTCGACGGATTCGAGCAGAAACGATGGAGCCGTGCGATCATCGGCGCTCACCAGTCTCCGGTACGCGAGCACCGGGGTCAACTGGTCAGCGAGCACACGGATCCCGATCGGCACCACAACCACCCCGCGCCCATCATCCCGGGCATCGGAAACAGTCTCAACAAACTCATTCAGCGTCGATGAAGGCATTGCCCCCAGTCTATGCGCCAAACGACGCCAAACGATCATCGGATCCCCAATCACCGAACCCGACCCACCCCCAAGCGGTACAGTATCCATATGACGATCCAGACCGCATCCAGTTCCAACCGATCCATTCGATCCATCCGTTCTTTGCTCCTGTCGCTCGCAATCATCTGCGGCTCAGCATCCGCGCAGGTCCCGTCATCGCCTCAGATCCCAGACGATCAACCCGACACTGATCCAGCCCAGCAACCAATCAACCCACAACCCGCACAGCGCACCATGACCTTCGGAGAGGTCTTCCAATCCGTCAATCGAGCAGACCCCTCGCGTCGCGCCGGTCTCCGCTCTTCCCTGCTCGCACAGTCCATGCAGGTTGTCCCGATCGTGCTCATCGTCGACAATCCCGGCGCGTACCTCGACGCGATCGCTTCGTGGGAAGGACCCGTCAAGTTTCCAGTCCTCTACGACGACGGCAGCGAGCTGGCGCGCGAGCACATCGCCCGCTTTGTCCGCGATTTCAACCCAGACGAAGTCGTCCGCATCACAGGATCAAGCCAAGCACAGTGGGGGGGATCCGCGGCCGAGCGCCAAGCAGCGATCGATACGGCACTCGCGGCGTCGCTCCAGCAAACACAGCCCGACTGGAGAGCGACCCTCAAAGCACTCAAAGCAACCGGGGTCACCTCCCCCGGCGTCGTCGTGATCGATCCAATGGATCGGCTCTGGGCCGGAGGTCTCGCACTCGCCGCAGGACGCCTCCAGCCCATCATCTACATCGGCGCCCCGGACAATGGGAGCAAGGAACTCGAACCCCACCAAGCGCAATCCTACAACCAATCCATCCAGCAGGGACTCCGCAAGCTCGAGCTCTCCTACGACCAGATCGGTGACGAGGTCGACACCATCACCCTCGCGTTCCGTCTGGGAGTCAAGATCAGAACAGGTCCAAACGATCGCGACCGACTCGCGACCACCGATCGCATCGGACGACAACCCGCCGATCTCGGAGGCATGCGATGGGCATGGTCCGGACAACTCTTCGGAACCACAACTTCCTCCGTCTACCAAGCGATGTGCTCGCTCTTCCTCCCGCTCGACAGCGCCTTCGTCTGGGACGGATACTCCAAATCAGGGAGCTGGGAACAATACGACGGCACCGAAACAGCACAGATCCTCGAAGATGCCGGGATGCAAACCGAGCTCTTCGATAAACCCCGCAACACCCTCGCGAGTTTCAAAGGTCGGGCATCATCCAGACCCGTCGACGCATCGCTCATCTTCATGAACTCCAAAGGCGCGCAGAGCTACTTCGATCTCGCAGACGCGCCCGACGGGCAAGGACGACCCGGGGACCTCCCGATGCTCCAGGTCCCCAGCGCCCTGCATATGGTCCATTCGTTCTCGCTCGCAACACCACGCAGTCCCCTGACCGTCGGAGGCCGATGGCTCGAGCGCGGCGTCTATCTCTACGCAGGATCCGTTGATGAACCCTTCCTCTCCGGATTCGTCCAGACCCCGATCGTTGCCAAACGAATCCTCGGCCAGCTCCCCTTCGCGTCCGCCGTCCACTACGACGATGGACAAGCATGGAAGATCACCGTGCTCGGAGATCCGCTCAAAACGATCAGTCCCGCCGGCAATCGCTTCCCTTCGATCCCCGAACCACTCACCAAACAACTCACCGACCAAGGCGCCCTGTTCCTCAGTCAGCACGCGAAGGACACCCTCAAAGACGGGGACTACGCACGCTCGCTCGAGTCGTTCGTGCTCACCAATCAGGACGGTTCGGTGGTGCGGATCGCCAAAGCGCTGCTCCGGGATAAGCCCGCCGCGGTCAACGACACCACCGCGAAGATCATCATGCACGCCGCGTTCCGTCAGCAGGAGTACGAGCTGGTCCTCGATGCGTTCGAGCGGATCAGCCCCAGTGCGCGGACCGATCTCCAAACCCAGGACACCCTCTGGATGGCCGGTCGCTACCGCGCCAACCGGTTCCAGGATGGACGAGCGATGGCGCTCCTGCGGACCAATCTCCGCAAAGGGCAGGAACTCCAAGACGCCGAGGACATCGCGATGGCGATCCGTCGATCGTCGGTCGACAACGCCGTCGCGTACCTCGAGTCCCTCCGCGCGACCTACAACTCCAGCAGGGATTCATCGACGCTCGACAGCGCGATCCGGCGCATCCGCCGCTGACCCAGTCCGACCCTATCATCCAGCATGATCCAGCTCGGCGTCAACATCGACCATGTCGCAACCGTTCGCAACGCTCGTTACCGGGGGTTGCTCGAACCCGTAGACAACCAATCCAGCGGCGCTGAGCCCGACCCTGTCCGCGCCGCGCACGAAGCAGAGCTCGGCGGCGCAGATTCGATCACCGTTCACCTCCGCGAGGACCGCAGACACATCATGGATCGCGATGTCCGATTGCTGCGTCAGTTGGTCAACATCAAACTCAACCTCGAGATGGCTGCGATCGACGAGATGGTCGAGATCGCGCGCGAGATCAAACCCCACACCGCGATGCTCGTCCCCGAAGGACGCCAAGAAGTCACCACCGAAGGGGGGCTCGATGTCGCGGGACAGCCCGATCGCATGAAGTCCGTCGTCCAGCGCCTGCAAGACGCGGGATTGATCGTCAGCGCGTTCATCGATCCCGAGATCGAACAGGTCCAAGCCGCCGCCGATGCGGGGTTCGATGTCTGCGAGGTCCATACCGGTCCGTACGCCGAGGTCTTCCACCGCTGCGGGGGGGATCTCCGCCAGCCAGCGCTCCAGGACGCGATCAAGCAAGTCGCACAAGCCGGGGAGCGCATCAGCGCCCTAGGCATGCGCTTCAACGCCGGTCACGCGCTCAACTTCCACAATGTCCACCACATCGCCGCGCTCCCAGGCATCGACGAGCTCCACATCGGACATTCCATCGTCTCGCGCGCTGTGTTTGTCGGATTACGCTCATCGGTCGCCGAGATGAAAGCGCTGATGAATCGCGCACAAGAACGATCACTCTAAACCAAGGTCACGCGCTCGCAGTGGGGGGGTCTACGCAGCCGCGTGCAGTTGATGAGAGTTTCACAACTTTCCGCTTGGTCTCCGCGCGATGTGTGGTATGATCCTGAACGATGACACGCGGATCTTCCAACCCAGCCTTGACGCAATCGAAGAATCCGCGTTCAAAGAAAGCTAAAGCGTCCACCGTCAAAGGCCCCTTCGTCAACTACGAAGCCGGGATCGACTTCCTCAACTCCCGCATCAACCTCGAGCAGATCCACGCAAGCAAGATCAAGCCCGAGTCATTCAAGCTCGATCGGATGCACGCGCTGGTCAAAGAACTCGGGGATCCCCATCTCGCTGTCCCCACTGTCCACATCGCAGGATCCAAAGGCAAAGGGTCCACCTGCACAATGCTCGAGAGTTGCCTGCGCGCCAGCGGGTACACCACAGGACTCTTCACAAGCCCGCACCTCATCGACGAACGCGAACGCATCCAGATCAACAACCAGCTGGTCGATAAGGACCGTTTCATCGACGCGCTCGCCAAGTGCAAAGACGCCGCAAGCGCGATCGCAAACGACCAAGGCCAAGCAAGCTACTTCGAGCTGCTGACCGCCGCAGCGTTCGTCGTCTTTGCCGAAGAAGCCGTGGACATCGTCATCCTCGAGACCGGTCTCGGAGGTCGCTTGGACTGCACCAATGTCGCCCGCCCCATCGTGGTGGGTCTGACGGACATCCAGCTCGAACACACCGATGTGCTTGGAGACACCCTCAAGCTCATCGCAACAGAGAAAGCGGGCATCATCAAGCCCAACACCAAAGCGATCAGCGTCCCGCAACCCGACGAGGTCATCGAGGTCTTCCGCAACACAGCGACCGACACCGGCGCCACCCTCGAAGTGCTCGGCGATGACATCCTCTACTCCTGCAGGTTCCAGTCAGCAACCACCAAAGGACCACACCCGAAGGTCTGTGTCGGATCGGGCGAGGGATGCTTCGAGCACATGTCCGTCCCGCTGATGGGAGAGCACCAAGGCGCCAACTGCGCCCTCGCGCTCGCGATCATCCTCGAACTCCGCACCCACGGCTTCGACCTCCCGGAACAACAGATCATCGCAGGTCTCGAACACACCCCCCGCGACGGACGACTCGAACAAATCAATGAACGACCACGTGTCTACATCGACGGCGCTCACACCCCCGACAGTGTCCGCGAGACACTCAAAGCAATCTCGCAACAAATCCGCTACGACTCACTCATCGTCGTCTTCGGATGCAGCGCCGACAAGAAGATCGATGGGATGATCGAAGAACTCACCACCCGCGCCGACAAGGTCGTCTTCACCAAAGCATCCTCGAACGCAAGAGCGGTCGATCCCAAGTCACTCTCCGAGATGTACACCGAGCGATCGACCAAATCCTCAGAAGCCTACGGCACCCCGACCGAAGCGATCCGAGCCGCGGGCAAGTCCCTCGGCGCCAACGACGCGCTGCTCATCCTCGGCAGCTTCTACCTCGCCGGCGAAGTCAAAGCACTCTTCCAAGCCAAACACGCCAAAGCGCACTCCTGAACACCAAGCCCGATTGAGCATCTCCCCATCGATCCCAACTGCCCGAGCATTTCGGTGCTGATCGCGCCAAATCCACTCGAGGAGTCTACATTCACGAGTACAATTCAGGGTTTTTTGGCTCGTTGACTCCAATTCATCGGCAACCGACCCGCACATCAACGATATAAGTATTCAGAAAAATAGGAGATTCTGAAATGTTTAGCTCATTCAAAGTCGGCTCACGATCCAAGCCCAAAGCACTCGTCGTCGGCCTCTTCAAGGGACAGTCCCTCGACGCGGACACCAAAAAACTCGATACCGACGGCTCAATCCTCGCCGCGACCAAACGCGCCGAAGCGACCGGTGACGCGGGCACCATCACCCAAGCGTTCCCATCAAAGGGCTACGAACGCGTCTTCATCCTCGGACTCGGAGACAAGTCGTCCTTCGATGTCGCCTCGCTCCGCAACGCAGGAGGCGCACTAGGAAGAGCAATCAGCGCCGCGCAGATCACCTCCGTCGAGTTCGGACTCAGCGGCGCGATGGGCAAGCTCTCCAAGTCCAACAAAGTCCAACCATTCCAAGCCGGCGCGATGCTCGGCGAAGGGCTCGGACTCGTCTCCTGGTCGTACGACGACCTGCGTGGAACCGCGACCGAAGTCAAGAAACACCCAGCGCTCACCGTCACCGGATCGCACACCAAGTTCGACGACGGACTCAAACGCGGACTCGGCATGGCCGACGGCACCAACCTCGCCCGCACCCTCTCCCAAACCCCACCAAACATCGCAACCCCGATGTGGATCGCCAACGAGTGCAAGAAACTCGCACGCAAAACCGGGATGAAGTGCTCCGTCTTCTCAGGAAAGAAACTCAAAGACGAACGCCTCAACGGGCTCATCAATGTCGGTCAAGCATCCGAGAATCAGCCCTGTATGATCCGTCTCGAGTACACCCCCAAGAGCGGCAAGTCCAAAGCCCCGATCGTCATCGTCGGGAAAACCATGTCCTACGACTCCGGCGGTCTCTCCATCAAAGTCGGTGGAGGCATGGTCGGCATGAAACGCGACAAGGACGGCGGCTGTGGCGCCATCGGCGCGATGCAGATCATCGCCGAGGTCATCAAGCCGAACCGCCCGGTCATCGCGCTCCTAACCGCCGCGGAAAACTCGATCTCCGACGAAGCGTACCGACCTGACGATGTCATCGAGTTCCGCAACGGTGTGACCGTCGAGATCACCAACACCGACGCCGAGGGACGACTCGTCATGGCCGACGGTTTGTGCTGGGCGTGCGAGAAAGAAAAACCAGAGTTCGTCGTCGACATCGCGACCCTCACCGGAGGCGTCGTCGTCGCGCTCGGATCCACCTACGCCGGTTGCTGGTCCAACGACGACTCGGTGTTCGAGAAGTTCAACGACGCCGGGATCGCGTCAGGCGAGCGAGTCTGGCGCATGCCGCTCGATCCTGAGTACAAAGCACTCATGAAGTCACCGATCGCCGACATCGTCAACAGCGCCCCCGTCCGCGAAGCCCACCCGATCCAGGGCGCCGCGTTCCTCGAGCATTTCGTCGAAGAAGGCGTCAAGTGGGCGCATGTCGACATCGCGGGCACCCATGTCGTCAAATCCACAAAGGGCCCGTTCAATCCTGGACCAACCGGATTCGGCGCACGCCTCCTCGCAGAGGTCGTCGAACGCTGCTAACCAAGCTCGATCGACAGCTCAATCAATCAATACCCACAACACCCGCCACCCTCGGCGGGTTTTTCGTGCTCAGTCTTTGGAGCACACCCACACCCACTCCCGCAACCCCCAGTCGCCTTCGGCTTCGCGCCGATCCCGCGCGAATCCATCCACCCGCTCGCAACGCGACCCAGCGCCCACGCCATCAGCATCACGAAGATGACCGCGAACACATCCTTGTAGTCAATCCCACCCGCTCCGTGCTCATGATCGTGAGCCAGATCCGCGAGCGTCACAAACCGTTGAAAAAACAGATCAAACAGCATCCCAGACCCAAGCGCCACCAGTGCGATCACAGCGAGATAGATCCCCAGTGCCTTGGTCCCCAGATCCTTGAGCAGCCAGCTCATCGTCGCGACATTCGTTGCAGGCCCCGACAACAACAGCACCAACGCCGCGCCCGGAGACAAACCAGCAGCGACCAACCCAAACGCCAAAGGCGTCGAGCTCGTTGCGCAGATATACAACGGGATCCCGACCACCAGCATCAACAGCATCGGAATGATCCCCTGACCGACATGCTCCTCGATCCATCCATCGGGAACAATCGCACCGATCGCCGCGGCCATGAGCAATCCCACCGCGAGCCAGACCGCGAGATCAACCAGCATCACCCCAAACCCGTACCGCACCGATTCTTTCACACCCCCAACAAACCCGAGTCCCGGCTTGGCGGGTTCTGAAGAGCAACACGAATCAGCCGGGGGCGCACTCGAAGAACAGCACGACCCGCTCCCCTTCTGCTCGACCGACTGAACTACACCACCGGCATCCTGAGCGTTCGTGATCGTGAGTCCAATCGCCCCCGGATCTTCGACTGAATCAAGATCCTCTTCTCCGTGTTCGTTCTTGTGCGTGAGATCGATCAGCAGCCCAGCGATGAGCCCCGTCACCACCGCGATCACCGGCCGCACAAGCGCAAACACCGGTCCGAACAACGCCCAGGTCAGCGGGATCGATTCCTCCCCGGTCTGAGGCGTTGAGATCGCGAACGCCGCGCTCGCCCCCTTGCTTGCGCCCTGTTTCCGCAAACCCGCCGCGACGGGGATCACACTGCACGAACACAACGGAAGCGGAATCCCCAACAGGGACGCCTTCAGGATCGGGACAACCCCCCTCCCCCCAAGATGCTTGAGCATCCACTCCCGAGGCACCAAGACATGGACCACACCCGCGAGTAAGAATCCAATGACCAACCAGACCGATGACTCGGTCAGGATCATCCAAAGTTCACTGAAAAATGCGCCCATACACAACCTTAAGCCGTTCATTCCACAGAAACGGGCCATCGAACCGACTCAGATTCAAACTCACCAACCATCCACAATATTTGATCCTGTATCCAATCCGAAACCAGCACGAAATTCACGACAGAACCCCGATTCCAAGCCCTGAATGCCCCTAGGATCCACTCAAATCCCTCTGAGGACACCAGATATGCCATACACGCTCACTCCCGATACCGGCATCGACGCCAACGCCGAGAACATCGACTACATCAAGGACCATGTCGACACCGGAGACCGCTGGGTCCTCAACTTCGGTCCCCAGCACCCCGCGACCCACACCACGCTCCGTCTGGTCCTCGAACTCGACGGTGAGCGCGTCGCGCGATGCACCCCGCACATCGGGTACCTCCACTCAGGATTCGAAAAACTCGCCGAGCACCTCGACTACAACCAGTATGTCACCATCGTCTCGCGGATGAACTACCTCTCCTCGATCTCCAACGGCATCTGCTGGCA
>JAEPQP010000222.1 GCA_017640485.1 Phycisphaerales bacterium
ATCTCTGGAGATCCCCTCTTTGGTCTTGTGTCTCGTTCACATGTTTCGCCTGTGGCTCAGGGTCTACGAAGATCGCGCGGTGTCCGTGTTCACCGCGATCCTGCCCCTCCTTGTAAAGGTCTTCGACAGGGGTGTCGAAAATCTTTCCACCCTCGCTGGAGATCTTCGCGTCGTTCAGGGCGCTTCAGAGACTTCTATCGTGTAGTCCGTCGGGGGTCCCTGAACGAGCTCGATGGCCAGGAGGTGGGGCTCTGGGGTCGGCAGGGCAAACCCTTCGATGAGCATGAACTCAGGGTCTACCGGCTGTCCCTCGGCCACGATCGTCTCCCCGTCGAGTTCGAAGAGGGTCATCGAGACCTGCTCGGTGTCTCCGCCGAGCATGGTCAGCACGAAGTTGAAGGGGACCCCCGGGGGCAGAAACAGGACATAGAAGTCGACATCGCCCTCACAGAGGCCCGCCTGGGCGAAGCCTTCGAACTCCGTGGCGCCGCCGGGCTCGTCGTTGGGCTCGAAGCCGTCCGGCTGGCACTCGGGCGGATCGATGGGATCGTTCTCGACAAGCACCTCGAGCACATAATCGACGGGTGTGCCGGTCTCATTGATGACCATTATCGCGTACTCACCAGGGAACTCGAGCACCGCGGTGACGGTCTCGGTGTTCTGCTCGGTCTCCGAGAGCGCCAGCACCTGAAACTGAGCGTCGAGCAGCAGGAGCGACAGGTCCGCGTCCTCGCGTGCGAAGTTGATGGTCGCCGTCAGCGACTCGCCGCCCTCAGCCACGACGCGGAAGGTGTCTCTGAGGTCTTCCTCGCACAGCGCCAGCCCCTCGAAGGTGCCCGGACCGATGGGGATCTGCTGGCGGGCCTCTTCTTCCAGAACATCCTCTCCACAATCGTCTGCACCAGAGATCGAGACCTCCATGTCGTAGATCGTCTCTGTGATCTCTTCGGTGGCGACGACCAGGACATAGATGCCCGGTGTCTCGATGGTGGCCTCGAGCGAGATGGGCAGCCCCGGTGCATCGGGCACAAAGCGGATCTGCTGCTCGAAGATCTCGACGAGCTCCACGCTCAACTGCGGGTTGTCGGTGTCGAGCGCGACGCTGAAGACGTCGCCCGCCTCCAGTCGAAAGGAGAAGAGATCGACGGTGTCCTGTCCACAGACGCTGAGCTGCTCGTAGATGCCCGGTGAGGTGATCGGGGCCGCGTTGGGGATGCCTGGTTCGAGCTGATCGTCGCCACAAGGCTCCGGCGGCCCTCCTTCGACGCGCGCGTCGAGGACGTACGGCACCGGCTCGCCGCTGAGGTGTTCGATGATGATGACAAAGGGCCCTGCAAAGGGTGCCTCGAAGCCATTGATGGCCTGCACCTCCGGCCCCTCGGACTCAGCCAGGGCCAGTGGGATCTGACCATCGGGGTCGAGGAGGATCATGGCGAGCTGATCCTGCGGCGAGCTGGGCTCCATGAGGAGCGTGAGGTCCAGGACAGCGCCCTGCAGGAGATCGATGGTGAAGATGTCGAC
>JAEPQP010000131.1 GCA_017640485.1 Phycisphaerales bacterium
CCAAGGCAAAGCCGCCCGCCGAATCATCCAAGACTACCCCGCCCCGAACTGGCCCCTCCAACTCTGGGCGCAGTGGTGGTGGCTCATCCCCCCCGCACTCCTCCAAACCCAATCCTCGCCGCTCCACAACCAGGAAAGCACCGAAACCAACAAGCCCACGCACGCACAACTCGCCGATCGCGACCGCGAAATCCTCACCCGCCGCTATGCCCTCGATGGAAACAAACCCCACTCCCTGACCGACCTCTCCGATTGGCTCGCCACCCCGCCCCTCCACGCCGCGCGCATGTCCCAAGCCGCGCTCAAAAGAGCGCAGCCCAAAGACCAGCAAGCCTTCCTCCCACCCAACGCACTTTCAGCAGATTGACCCCGTCTTCAATAGTGTGGTCCAGTCTTACCGCACCACCATCCGGATCGGGATGATCGCCTCCCCGACCCGCTCCCCCACCAGATCACGCATCACCACCTTCAGGTGATACCGACCCACCCCAAGATTCGCAGGCAGCGTGATCTTGTTAATCAAATAGTAATCCCGCACCCGGTTCCTCGAAACACTCCGATCAACCTCCGCCGCGCGGTTCCATGTGTTCAGATCATCCGCGACATGGTACAACTCCAGCCGCTGACTCATCTCCACCTCATACCTCGGTTGCCCGTCCGTCCCCGTCAGCTCCCGCTGCGCAAAACGATCCACCTCCACATACACAATCACTTCCTGCGCCCGCCCCGCAATAAACTCGTTGCTCGCAAACGGCTCATACCGCCCGAACCCATCCACCCGCGTGCACAACACCGCCCTTGCCACCCGGATCCCCGACGCCCGATCCAGATCATCCTTCAACCGCGTCAGCAGATCCCCCACCTCTTCAGGTGAAGCGATCTCACCCGAGCTCACCACCGATTCAAACATCGTCCGCACCGCCGTCAGCGTGCTCAGTTCCGAATCCGACAACACCCCCTCGTCGCGCAGCCCCTCGAGCACCTCCACCGACATCGACTCCATCCCCGCCAGCATCGCGACCGCACGCCCCGGATCCTCGCCCGTCCGCGCCATCTCCGTCAGCACCACCACGAGCTCCTGAACCAGTTCCGCCTTCCGCTGCTGCGCATCCGCCTCCGCAAGACCGCTCGCATCCGGGTCCGTCCCACCCTCATCAGCCATTCCCGGCTCATCAGTCCCGCCGGTCTCACCCCCCGATTCCCGCTCGCGCTCCGCCAGCGCCGTCGACAGAGAGAACGAACCATCAACCGTCCCGTCCACCGCCGATTCAATCGGTTCCTGCGATGAGTCCGAGTCGTTTACCGAACTGTTGTTCACTGTTTGATACGAAGAGTCTGCACCACCCCCCGCATCCTCAATCTCCACCGCCTCTACGAGATCATTCTCCGCCGTCATCCCCGAAAAGTACTCGTCCATCATCCGCGCCGATTCCAGCACCCTATCCCGCGTCGAACCAAAGTCCTCCGCCGTCGTCCGAGGCGTCACTCCGCTCCCCTCAATCCCCACCGGCTCAGAATCCCGCGCCAGCGCACTGAGCGAAGTATCCACCTCCTCAGGACCCCGAACGCCGTCCTCAACGATCGGCTCCTTGTCCTTCTTCCACCACCGGTCTTTCTTCCCGCACCCACCCCCCGCAAGCACACCCCATGCCACCCCCAGCGCGCACCCCGAAACCACCACCAACTCAACAACCCGACATCCTGTCATCCGCGCCATCGCGAGCCTCCTGCTCCCAAAGGATCATTCCAACCACCCCACTATACCAGAGCGCACCCACAAAGGTTCACCCCATCTCCCACTCACCCCACACCACCCAATGGAATCACACCCTACCGAGACGCCGCCACAAACGACAGCACCAGCCGCTCGAGCAGAATCCGCGTATCCACCCCGCTCGATTTGCTCGCCACGTCCGCCGCGACACACGACTCAAACAGCGCCCGCGCCCGCGCAGGCCCCAATCGCTTCGCCGTCCTGAGGATCGCGTCCTTGCTCGCGCCCCACAGCTTGAGTTCTTTGCTGATCATCCCCGGATTGGCCCCCTGACCAAACGCCTCGCTCGCGCCCATAATTTTCCGCGCTAAATCACTGCACGCAAACAACACCGGGACCGCGTTATCGTTCTTCGAGTTCCCCAGAATTACCCGCAGCTCAGACAGCGCCCGCTCCGGATCCCCGCACAACAAATACGACTGGATTGCCCACACCTCTTCCTCGCGCGTCAGCCCGACAAGCTCCGTCACCATCGCCGCCGTGATCGGGCTCCCCTTCCCGCCGCCCGCGATCGCCGCCGTCGCGAGCTTGCTCAGCTCCGTATCAATCCGACCCAGGTCCGCCCCGAGCCGCTCAACCAGCCCCGCCGCCGTCCGCTGATCAATCGAAGACTCATACTGCTTCTGCGCCCGCGCCATCACCCAGCGGCACGCCGTACCCTCGTCCACCGCGTCGCACTTGATCATGATCCCCACCTGACCGATCGCCGTATCCAGCTTCCCCTTGTTCCACTTCCCCGCGCGCAGCACCAGCGTCGCTCCCTCGCTCGGCGCCTCGACATACCGCTCGATCATCGCGCGTGTGCCCGCATTCACAAACGAGTCCGCCCCATCCACCACCACCATCTTGTGCCCCGACATCAACCCAAACGACCGGCACTCATCAAGCACCGCCGCCGGATCCACCGTCTCCCCCTCAAACTTGAACACCTCGATCTCGCCGTGCTCCGCCTCGAGCCGCTCCTTGAGCATCGCCGTGTACTGCGAGCGAAGGAACAACTCTTTCCCCGTCAGCACCACCACCCGATGCTCCGCACTCGGAGTGTTCGTTCCACCAGCCTTTTTTGTGCCTGCATTCGCCACGCCATCATTGTACCCAACCCAAATCCCCACTATCCTCCACCAATGCCCAAACTCACCGTCATCAAAGGCCCAGACGAGGGCAAAGAATACCAACTCCCCCTCGGCGAGCCCCAACTCATCGGACGCTCCTCCGAAGCACTCCCCATCACCGACAACACCGTCTCCCGCCGACACGCCGAACTCACACCCGACGGCCCAGTCTGGTACATCCGAGACCTCAAATCAAACAACGGCACCCTCGTCAACGGCGTCAACATCAAAGACCGAATCCGACTCGAACCGGGAGACGAAATCTCCGTCGGGATCACCACCCTCCTCTTCGGAATCTCCCCCGCAGAGCGCAACCACTCCCCCGTCCTCCTCACCGACGACGAACAAGAAATCGATGTCGAACTCACCCTCCCCTCCTCAGGTGACTCCTACATCGGTGACGCGATCGACCCGACCGCCGCCGCCGAAGACCACCTCCGCGTCATCTACGCACTCACCTCCATCACCGCCCGCATCGCCAACAAACGCGAACTCCTCGACGCCGTCATGACCCTCATCTTCAACGAGTTCAAACCCGAGCGAGGCGTCATCATGATCCCCGGCGCCACCCCCGAAGCGCCCATGGTCCCCGGCATCATCCGCTACGCCAACCAACCCAAAGACGACGACTCCGCCAAAATCCATGTCTCCACCACCATCCTCAAAGCCGCCATGGACGGCGACGGAGTCCTCTCCACCAACGCGATGCAAGACCCACGCTTCGCCTCAGGAGACTCCGTCCAGCAATACCAAATCCGCTCCGCGATCTGCTCCCCCATCACCTTCGGAGAACAACCCTTCGGCGCCATCTACATCGACTCCTCCACAGTCCACCACGCCTTCACCCGACAACAACTCGCCCTCCTCAACGCCATCGGTCAACACACCGGTCTCGCCCTCGCCAACGCCGACGAACACCTCAAACGCGTCAACTCCGAACGCATGGCCGCCATCGGAGAAACAGTCGCAAACCTCTCCCACTCCATCAAAAACATCCTCCAAGGCCTCAAAGGCGGCGCCGATGTCGTCGAGATCGGACTCCACAAAGGAGACCTCGCAATCGCACGAAACGGATGGGGGATCCTCCGCCGAAACCTCGACCGAATCGCATCGCTCACCATGAACATGCTCACCTTCGGACGCAAACTCCAACTCGAGCTCGAACTCACCCACATCAACAAACTCGCCCAAGACTGCGCCCAGCTCATGGAGAATGTCTGCCAAGAAAAAGGCATCGCCCTCATCGTCGACGCCGACCCCGAGATGCCCCCCATCTCCGTTGACCCCTCCCTCATCCACCAGGTCCTCATGAACCTGATCTCCAACGCCATCGAATGCGTCGAGCCCGAGACCGGTGCCGTCACCGTCAAGGTCTCTTTCGTCTCCTCAAGACCCGACAAGAAAAACGCGGGACATGTCCTCCGCCCGACCGTCATCATCTCGGTCATCGACAACGGACCAGGAATCCCACAAGACCGACTCGCCTGGATCTTCGAACCATTCAACACCACAAAGGGACTCAAAGGCACCGGCCTCGGTCTCGCCGTAACAAAGCGAATCGCCTACGAACACAAAGGACGCATCCGCGTCGAATCCACCCCCGCCCCCGCCCCCAACCACGGCTCAACCTTCAAAGTCATCATCCCCGCCGACCTCGACGCGCAGCTCGACCCCTCCGCCACCTCGAACCGTCAATCAAACAACAACGAATCCCTCGGACTCATCCCCTAAGCCGCACGCTTCCCACCATCAGCGCCGCGCCCCATCATCCGCGCAACAGTCCGAAGCAACCGCGCCCGTTTCACCGGCTTCGTCTCATACTCATCACACCCCGCATCGATGCACCGCTGACGATCATCCGACATCGCATTGGCGGTCAACGCCAAAATCGGAATCCGACACCCACGATCACGAAGCGTTCGCGTTGCCTCATACCCATCCATCACAGGCATCTGCATGTCCATCACAATCAGATCAAAAGCAGGATCCGCCTCGATCATCTCAACCGCTTCAAGCCCGTTGTACACAAACTCAGCCGCGACCCCCGCTTTCCTAAGGTAGTGACCGATCAATCGCTGATTGTCTTCCCCATCCTCCACGACAAGCACCCGACCGCCAATGTCCTCAAGCAAACCCTCGCCCGACTCAAAACGCACCCGGCAAGGAAGCTCATGAATCATCGCCACCCCGCCCCACTCCGCAGAACCGTCAACCACATCCTCTTCAGGGATCTCAAGCGGAAGCGTGCAGGTAAACACCGACCCCTCCCCAAGCACACTCGTCGCCGTCAACTCACCATCCATCATCTCCGCAAGCTGCCGCGAGATCGACAACCCAAGACCCGTCCCGTTGTAGGAATACTCCTTCGACAAGTGGTCCTGCTCGAACGGCTCAAACAATCCCTCGATCCGATCTGACCGCATCCCCACACCCGTGTCGTGCACAGACACCCAGATCCGCCCCTCGTTACATCCCACCGCCAGACGCACGCCGCCCTCTTTCGTGAACTTGATCGCGTTCCCGACAAGGTTCAACAGAATCTGACGCACCCGATATGGATCCGCGACAATCCGTCTCGGAACCTCCGTCTCAAAGCGCACCCCAAGCTCAAGTCCCGCCTCCTCCGCCTTGATCCCCATCGTCCCCACCACCTCAGACAAGATCTCCCCGATCTCGCACGCCACCTTATTGACAGGCAACTTCCCCGATTCAATCTTCGACAAATCAAGAACATCATTGACCACCATCAACAAGTGTGATCCCGCACGCTCGATCCGTCCCACCGCCTCGCGCATGTCGTCAGCCGTCGCCCCCTCATCGAGCATCTCGTGAAGCACCTCGGTATACCCAAGCACCGACGACATCGGTGAACGCATCTCGTGACTCATGTTCGCAAGAAACTTCGACTTCGCTTTGTTCGCAAGCTGCGCGTGGTACGCAAACGCCCGCTGACGACGCTCGCTCTGCCGCAGCGTGCTCGTCATCCGCCCCGCGATCCGCTCAGCGCGAATCCGGACAAACTCGATCACCAGCGTCACCACAATCACAATCAGCGTCAGCCGGATCCCGAGATACAACGAGCTCTCAGCCTTCCGCATGTTCTCGTCGTACTCCGCCCCAGTCAATGAACTCGGCACATGCATCGAGTTGATCACAATTGTTGAGGACAGAGACTTCCCAGCAAATTCAGTAGCGAAAGTCCCCTGAACCTGTGCGTCTTCCTCGCAGCCCGCGCCGCAGTCATCGTGCAAAGACCCCATGTTGCGAGTATACGAAAGCAGCTCCACCCCATGACCATTCTGGGTCTCTATCTGGAGTGTGATGCGCTCAGTATCGTCAGGTAAGTCCAAAGCCTTCGCACGGAAATATCCCATATCCAGCGCCACGGACACCCAGCCCGTCACCGCTCGTCTCCGATCTTCAACAGTCTCTACAGCCAGCCGGCTATCAAAGACAGGCATCACCATCACAATCCCAACCGCACCCGGATCCCCCTTCTGCTGCCCCAACGGAAACGGATCAGACAACCGCGCTTCACCCGAGTCGGTCGCACTGTCATACACCTCCTTGTTGGTCTCGCTCGAAGACACATCCAGCCCGATGACCGCCCGGTTGCGCTCAATCGGTTCTTCATACTTAATTACGAAACGATCACGATCATCTTGCTCATCGACTTGCACCAACTCCCCCGAGTGCGTTTTGACAACAAAGGAATCGTGACCCTGTGCATGCATGTCCTCAATAAACCGATCAAGCTCTCCCGCCCGCACGCGCTCCACATACGCAAAGCCCCACACCCCAGGAAACCGTGCCTCCAGATCCGCATACTTCACAAACCCGGACCACTCATCCTGATCAACATACTCACTCGACTGCACATACCCCCGCATGTACTTAAGCGCCTGCTCATACCCATCAAACAGCCCGATCAGATGCTCGTGCTGCTGCTGCGCATGCACCAACGAAGCCCGCTCGCGCTGGGTCTGAGCCGCGTGAGCATACGACCGGTACGAAGACCACGAAACCCCAAACCCCGCACACACCACAAAGATCACCACCCAGTAGCGAGCACAAATACCCCGCCATCGTGATGCAAGCCCGCCGCGATCACTCGCCCGGCGTCCCGGATGCCACTGAGAGTTGTCCATGACCACACGATCGACCCATGCAGACCACCAATGCACCCGAAACGACAGCTCCCCCCTGATTTCCAGCCAAGCCCGATTCCACCCCCACACACCCACCACCCTTTCCTGACACCCAAGCATCACCGCGCAACCCATGCGCAAGCACCCCAACCCCCACCCCCACCCCAAACCACACCACCCCACCAAACACCACAAACCACCCCACAACCCCCCCCACAACCCCCCCCAACCCAACACCCCCCACAACCCCAAAACCAACCCCACCAA
>JAEPQP010000192.1 GCA_017640485.1 Phycisphaerales bacterium
AATTTAAATTTTACCAAGCCCGCGAGAGTGATCGGAGTCAGCAGCTTCACACCACGACGAAACCCCGGACGCGAAGGCAGCAGCGAACCCACAAACCACGCGACCGCCGTGATCAGATGCAACACCGACTGCGTCGCAGCAAGTGCAACCACCCCGAAGGGGGCAGCAACAATCGCGCCGACCATATACAGCAACGCGGAACCAGCCGAGAGCCACAACGCGACAGAAAACCGCCCCTGCGCCAGCAGATAACTCCGCGATGGATGCGCCAGCAGACGGATACCCATCGCAACCGACAACATCTGGAAAGTCAGAATCAGCCCGGGCCAGCTCTCGATCGGGAGTACATTGGAAAGCACCGGCTCAGCAAGCGCCGCCTGCAAAAAACAGATCGGCATCCCGATCGCAGCGAGCACACCCGAAGATTTGAGGAACCCGTTCCGCTGACGCTCCGGCTCACGCGCAGTGCCTGCGAGGGCCGCGAACAAAATCGTGGACAGATTGATCGCCATCAAGCGGATCGCCTGCGCGGACATGTTCGTTGCGTACGCGAAGATCCCGACAACCGCATCCGAAAAATACAACCCAAGCACAAGTGGAGGCGCATTGACCGAGAACCAATCAGCCAACCTGGTCCCCACCAGCCGGCTCGCATCACCCACAAGATACTTCCAACGCTCAACCCGCGGCCGAAGCGAACACCCAGGATTTCCAAGCACCCAAAAAAGCACAACACGGGCCGTGGTGCTCACCACCAACGCAAGCGGGAAAGTCTTGGCGCCAAATCCAAGCAGCGCGAACAGGATCTGACAAACCAGCAACAGCACACCCCCAACAAACAGGCCGGTCACATACCCCCCGAAACGATTCTGCGACAACAACTTCGCTTCGGGGACCGATTGGAGCGAACCGATAAACGGCGCGGGTACACACAACAACACCAGCACGACCAGCTCGGGACGGTCATAAATCCACGCCATCGGATATGCGAGCGAAGCCGTAAAGAGCGAAGCCACCAGACCCATCAAGCCCGAGATCCACAGCGCGGGGCCCGCCCAGACCCGGAACGCCCGCTGTCGGCTCACCAAAATTTCACGAGCACCCGATGTCCGTATCAGGTCAGAGAGCGTCATCACCGGGATCGTCAACGCCCAGGCACCGAACGCGTCCGGACCAAGCAGCCACGCCAGGACCACCTGAACCACAAGCCCGAGCAACTTGAGCGACAGATTCGCGCCCGCAGACTGAAACACTCCGCGCGTTGTGGACTTGTTCAATGATCCTGTCAAGGTACATCACTCCGAATCGGTCATAAAAGCAGGCACATCGTCCAGCTCTTCGATCGGAGTATATCGTGGGGTTGTCTGAATAAGCGATCCGCCGATCGCCTCCGAGTACTTATCTGCATCCACTCCATCCGGAACCGACACACGCTGCAGCACAACCGGGTTCGCGTCGTAGATCACAATCGAGAAATTATCTTGGATCTCCGCATTCCCCGAGTTCAGATCCCAGATCTTCACCGCGATATCCCCGCTCGTCGTGTTAAAGGTTGCCAGTCTTGGTTCATTCCCATCCACCACTGTCAGCGACACGATGTGCGTCGAGAACGCCATCGATTCACCCGCAACTGAAATGAGGTATCGATCGTTTGCTGAGTCCCAGCTCGCAGACAAGTTCGCCGTACCCGTTAACACATTGCCACTCGCGGATACCGACCCATACGCCAAAGGCCCGATCGGTGAAGGACTGTTGCTCGCATAATCACGCGTCGCTTCGCCCTGCACACGCAGGTCATCACGCGCCAGCACATCCCCATCAAAGTCCCCGGCATAATTCTCCGTCCCGAGCCGAGCAGAAGTGCCCGCGGCTCCATTGGTCGCCCAAACCGCGATCACATTCGGTGAGGATGCAAACCCGACACTCCCCACCACCGCCGCCGAAAGACCGGGCAGTGTTGAAGGCTGCGGAAAGTTCCCAATGATCGAGAACCGACTCCCCTCGCCGCGGATCCCGACCTCGTCTTCCATCGAGTCAACAAACAGCGCTCCTGATTGGAACCCGAAGTTTGGAGTAAAGACATTCTCGCCGCGGATATACACGATCGGCTCATCCGCCACGCCGTCCGCCCGCAGCTCCGCGACCGTCCCACCAAACACATTGGTCAACGAAAGCATCGTGCTCGGATCCGCAGACGGATCGACATACACATCCGCATACGGGAACACCAACTCTTCAGCAAACAAGCTGTACTGCGCCCGAGCCCCCCACCCCATCGGCACAAGCGTCCCCAGTGTTTCATATGGACCACCCTCAAACTCCCCCACGCCGATCTCCAGATACACCACCTGATCCCCCACCGATTCCCAGAACGCCCGCGCATTCTCCAGCGACCCACCCATCTGCACATCAACCACAAACAGCCCGTCCACCACTGTCACCAAGTCGGAGAAAAACAAAAACTCTGAAGCGATGTCGTTCCCCCCCGGATCATTGAACGCTTCGAACCGGAACGAAT
>JAEPQP010000096.1 GCA_017640485.1 Phycisphaerales bacterium
CGGACATGCCGGGACTTCACATTGACCCCCTTGACCAGAACCTTGTCGGTCTTGGTAAGGATTTCGAGCACTTCGCCGGTCTGACCCTTGTGGTCTCCCGAAGTGACGATGACCTGATCACCTTTACGGATATGCCTTGGCATCACACAACCTCCGGAGCAAGGGAAACAATCTTCATGTAGTTTCGTTCGCGGAGTTCACGAGCGACAGGTCCAAAGATGCGTGTGCCCTTCGGGTTGCCGTCGTCGTTGATGAGCACGACCGCGGTCGAGTCAAACTTCACGTACGATCCATCTTTTCTGCGAGTGGGCTTCGCGGTGCGGACAAGGACTGCCTTGTACTTCTCACCGGTCTTGACCTCTGATCCTGGGAGCGCCTTCTTGACACTGATCAGGACCTTGTCACCGACAAACGCCTGGCGACGGGTCTGACCGTCGCGACGAGTCGAGCCGCCGTACACACGGATAACGTACGCGATTTTCGCGCCGGAGTTATCCGCGACTTCACATCTGGATTCTTGCTGGAGCATGTTCGCCCTGCCTTCTTCCTAAACCGTGGCCCAATGCCATCGGGGTGTTGCTATCAAACGCTGCGTTTCTCGATGATCTTCGAGATCTTCCAGCTTTTCGTCTTCGAGATCGGGCTACATTGCACGATCTCGACCACATCGCCTATGTGCGACTCATTGCTCTCATCATGAACATGCAGAACGGTCCGCTTGCTCACAAACTTGCCATACTTTGGGTGCGGCGCCTTGTAGTGGATCACAACCTTGCGGGACTTGTCCCGGACATCGGTCTCCACGACTCCAACCTTTGCACCTTTGACTTGGGTATCGCTCATAGTCGTCCTCAGGAATCTGTGTTCTGCCGCGCGGTCTGCTCGGTCAGGAGCCGGGCGATGTCCTTACGGACCTTGCCAAACTGCGTGGTGTCTTCGATCTTCTCAGTCACACTCTTGCTCTTCATCGCCAGCAGCGAACCGCGGAGGCGCTCGAGCTCAACAGTGATCTCTTCATCTTTCAACGCTCGTACTTCGGTACCAGTCATGACTAATCCTTTATGCCTCGATCCGACGGTGGACCATCCGGCACTTGACCGGCATCTTCATTGCCACGCGGAAGAACGCGCCGCGAGCACGAACCTCGCTCACACCCGCGAGCTCGTACAGAATCGTGCCCGGCTTCACGCGTGCTGCCCAGTAATCGACTTCCGCTTTCCCCTTACCCATGCGGGTTTCGAGTGGCTTCTTGGAAATCGGCTTGTCAGGGAAGACACGGATGAACAGCTTGCCCTCACGCTTGAGGAAGTGCTGACAGGTCACACGACCCGCTTCGATACAGTTGCTCTTGAGCCAGCAGCCCTCGAGTGCCTGGAGACCGTACTCACCAAACGCAACATAGTTACCCTTGGTCGCTTTGCGATCGCGTCCGCGACGGAACTCTTTCCGGTGCTTCACACGCTTTGGAATCTTATAAGGAGGCATGTCTGTATCCTTCTTCCTTCATTCAACCGCTCAGCCTACAGACTCAGCAGCACATACATTCGATCCGAACTTACTTGCGACCACGAGCACGAGCACGCGCACCGGCTGCATTTGATTGATTCTCTTCTTCTGCCGTCGAGTATTGACCCTTGTAGATCCAGACCTTGACGCCGAGCACACCGTAAGTGGTGTGGCTCTCAGAGAAGCCGTAGTTGATATTCGCTTGAAGCGTCGAGAGCGGGAGTGATCCGAGACGGACATCCAAGCGACGACTCATTTCAGCACCACCGAGACGACCCGAGACCTGAATCTTCACGCCTTGTGCACCCGCAGCCATGACCGCTTCTGCACGCATCTTCAGGACGCGGCGAAAACCCATACGTTTCTTGAGCTGCTCAGCGATGCCATCACCGACGAGCTGTGCATCAAGATCTGGCTCACGGATCTCGACGACCGAGATCGCAACCTTGCGGCCGGTCATGTAGCGGAGCTCTTCGGTCATCCGGTCGATCTCCGAACCCTTTGGTCCGATGACGATGCCTGGACGAGCGGTCCGGACGATGATCTTGAGTTCTTCGCGAGTACGCTCGATGTGGATATCCGAAACAGACGCGCTCGGTGGGGTCTTGTTCAGACGCTTGTCAAGGTACTGACGGATCTTCTCGTCTTCAACAAGGAGCTCGCCGTAGAGGGCCTTTGGAGCGTACCAGCGTGAGCGGTGTGCTTCGGTAATCCCGAGTCTAAATCCGAATGGATGGCTTTTCTGACCCATTAGCTACGCTCCTGAACTGATACAGTGATATGGCTTGTACGCTTGAGGATTGGGTGGGCACGACCACGATCTTTCGGACGGTACCGCTTGATGTGGGTCGCACGGTCAACAGTTGCTTCGCTCACGAAGAGCTCGCTCATGTCTGCACCGAGTTGCTCAGCGTCTGCTGAAGCAGCCATGAGTGCTTTACCGATGTTGACCGATGCACGCTTGCTTGAGAACGCGAGCATCTGGGTTGCTTCTTCGAGGTCTTTGCCGCGGATCATGTCCACAACAAGCTTCGCCTTCTTCTGGCTGCCGCGATGATTACGGACCTGCGAGGTGAACTTCGAGATATCCTTCGGGAGACATCCGAGTGCGGTCGCGAGTGCTTCGATATCGTTGCGACGAGCACGAGGGTGGTCACGACCAGCCATCCAGTTCTTGACAGCGGACATCGCGGCCTTCTCGCTGCGATCTTCACGAGTAATGGCCGCCGCGAGCTGCTCAACGCTCACTCCGACTTCCTTTGCTCGATTGGTAAGTTCTTTTGATCTGAGTTTCATGGGTTGATCCCTTGTTCTCAACAGTCATCGCGATTAGCGGGACTTGAGGCCTTCCTTCTTGTTGGTGTGACCACGGAAGGTTCGAGTGTTGGAAAACTCTCCGAGCTTGTGCCCAACCATGTCCTCAGTAATGAAGACATCAATAAAGACACGCCCGTTGTGAACCTGGAAGGTGTGCCCGATGAACTCGGGGACGACCGTGCACGCACGGGCCCAGGTCTTGATTGGGTTCTTCTCGCCCGCAGCGTCCATCTTCTCAACCTTGAGGTAGAGCTTCTCGTCGACGTATGGGCCTTTTTTCAGACTTCTAGACATGTTCTATCCTCTCGGGCTTACTTGAGCTGCCCGTAGCGCTTGCTCTTACGACGACGGATGATGAGGTCCTGTGACGGCTTCTTGCGATCGCGAGTTCCGCCACCCTTGGCCAGCGTACCGGACTTGCTCACAGGAGCACGACCACCCTTACTGCGGCCATCACCACCACCCAGCGGGTGAGCGTGGTGACTCATCGCCACACCACGGGTCTTCGGACGACGACCCAAGTGACGAGAGATACCAGCTTTGCCGAGACGGCGGTTCTGGTGATCAGAGTTACCCACAACACCAACGGTCGCACGGCACTCGATCGGAACACGACGGGTTTCACCAGATGGCATCACCAGTGTCGCGTACTTGTCATCCTTATTGGTCAAACGGGCGTACATCCCAGCGCTGCGGCAGAGCTTCCCACCACCATTGGGACGGAGTTCAACACAGTGAACATTCATGCCCGACGGGATGTGCTGGAGCTGCATGCACGAACCGATGTTGGGTTCGACGGCTTCGCCGGTCGCACTCTCAACGGTGTCGCCATCGGTCAGTCCGTTGGGAGCAAGAATGTACCGCTTGACGCCGTCGGCGTACTCGATGAGGGCGATGTGGCAGCTGCGGTTCGGATCGTACTCGATCCCAGCAACCGTACCGACAATGCCATCACGATCACGACGAGCGAAATCGATCAGGCGGTACATGCGCTTCGCGCCCCCACCACGACCGCGAACGGTGATCTTGCCCTGGTGGTTACGACCACCCTTTTTGTTCAGTGGCTTCAGAAGCGACTTCTCAGGAGTCTTCTTCGTGACCGCTTCGTTCATGTTGACCGAAGCGTTGCGACGGCCAGCACTGGTTGGTTTGTATACTCGAATAGCCATGGCTCAGGTTCCTTTCCGCTCGGCTCAGAAGAGCTCGATAGCGTCTCCTTCAGCGATCCGGACCATGGCACGCTTCCAGCTGGAATCCGCAACGCTTCCGTAACGGAAACGACGCGATCCACCCTTGCGGACCTGGGTATTGATCTTGACAACCTTGACGCCATACGCCTTCTCGACAGCAGCCTTGATGTCGTCCTTGGTCGCACGACGGTCAACCTCGAACGCATACACATTGGCTTCTTCCATGTTCTGCGTCGTCTTCTCGGTCAACAGTGGTTTACGAAGAATGTAGTGTGGTTCCAACATTACGCCACCTCCCCTTCGCCACGGACGATCTTGCTGGTCTGCGAGCTCGGCCCGTTGAGCCATGCTTCGAGATCCGCTTTGTCGATCACCAGGTAGCGGTTATTGAGCATCTCGTATGTGTTGAGCTGGTCGGCCTTGCACATGGTGACGCCTTCGATGTTGCGAGCACTCAAGCGTGCGTTCTTGCTCTTCTCAGCGTCTGGGGACAGAGCGAGCAACGCGGACTTGTCGATGCCGATCGCAGTGAGGAACTTGGTGAAGTCCTTGGTGCGTGGTGCATCAAACTGGAGCCCGTCAATGACCTTGACTTCGTTGTCCAGAAGCTTTGAGAGCAACGCGTTGCGGTTTGCTTTGCGACGCATTTTGATCGGCATGGACTTGTGGAAGTCTTCGCGTGTACGACGCTTGGCTTTGGCGTGACCACCACCGCGGAAGATCGGAGCCTTCTTGTCGCCGTGACGGGCGTTACCGGTGCCCTTCTGCTTGTACATCTTCTTGCCGGTCAGCGAACCCATTGAGCGGGTCTTCGAGCGTGCGGATCCCTGACGCCGATTGGCGTGGTACATCACAAACGCTTGCTTGATCAGATCAAAGTTAATTGTTTCGCCGAGTGCGATCTCGTCAACAGACATGTTGCCTGCAGACTCTCCACTCATTGTATAGACGGGGACATCCATTGGTCTTTACCTCGCCGCACGCCTCTGTTCATCCCTCCGATTCCGATCGGAGGGCTCACTTGCCTCATCAGGATGCCGGGGATTGCTTTCGCCATCTGTCTCATGTGAGCCAGACGCCCGGGATCGCTGATTTGACTCGGCATTGCATCCAGTCACAAGGACCGGGTTCAATGACTAGTTTTTTTCGGCAGTATCGTCTGAGCAAGACCCAACCGACTGACCGAACCGTTCTCAAGAACCAAAAACTCGGTTCTTGATGGGGAGGGGATCATTGACCCCCACTCACCGGATATCAAGCCTTCGCAGACTTGGATTTGTACAATCTTGTTGCCGGACGCACTTCGACCCAGCCCTTGTTTGCTCCCGGGACTGGCCCTTTCACAAGCATGAGGCCGTTTTCAGCGTCAATACGGACCACATCGAGCGAGCGAACAGTGATCCGCTTGTTGCCGTGCTGACCCGACATTTTCTTACCCTTTTTGATCCGCCCCGACTTACCAGCGTTGTTCGCGTGGCCGCCGATCGAACCCGGGGAGCGGTGCTTCCGCTCAACACCGTGCGATGCGAGCTGACCCTTGAAGCCCCACCGCTTCATGCCGCCCTGGAATCCCTTGCCCTTCGAGGTCCCGATGACATCAACATAGTTGATACCTTCGAAGACACCGAGATCGATCTGCTGACCGAGCTCGAACTCAGCCTCTTTGCCGTCCTCGAGGCGGGTTTCGCTGTGGACACGCTGAGGAGCGACGCCTGCTTTCGCATCGTGACCAATCAATGGCATGGTCGAGTTGCGAGGCTGGATATCACCGGTACCGAGCTGGATCGCGCTGTAGCCATCCACTTCTGGGGTCCGGACCTGGGTCACAGTGTGAGCATCAAACTTGATGATCGTGACAGGCTGGGAGACACCATCCTCGTTGTACACGCGGGTCATGCCGAGTTTCTGTCCGATCATGTGGGGTGAGCTGCTTGGGTGAGTCATTGTTCTGTCCTTCATCTCCGCTATCGGGCGGAAACCGCTTCGTGTCTGCTCATCAGACAGGGGAAGTCTTGTTGAATATTCTCAGAAAGCCCTGAAATCAGAGCCTCAAAACAAACACAGGCCCGCTGCTTCGCGGACCTGAGGTCAATTACGCCTTAATCTTCACAAACACACCCGCTGGAACGACGAGGCGGTTGAGCGCTTCGACGGTGCGTGCGTTTGGTTCGTGGATATCGATGATGCGCTTGTGCGTGCGGATCTCGAACTGTTCGCGTGATTTCTTGTCAACAAACGGGCCACGCAGAACGGTGTAACGCTCGACACGAGTCGGCAGTGGAACAGGACCCTTCACCTTTGCATTGGTGCGCTTCGCGTGATCAACGATCTCGCGTGCTGATGCGTCCAGTGCGATGTGGTCGTAAGCTTCCATACGGATTCGGATTCGTCCAGCGCTCATAGTCTTCAAACCTCGTTGCCAGCCTCTCGGCCAGATTGCGAGCCGACTCAGTCAGCTCAGGTCATTCGTGTGGAAGCGGATCATCCAGATCAGCCGCCCGTGTCTTCATTTGTTTCGAATCAGGGTCGCTCATAAGGACCTTGGTCCGCCCCAGGCTTGCGCCAAGTGGGACGAGAAGCATAGCCCCCCACCCCGCTCGGTCAACCCGGATTCCCCGCTCAGCAATGAATACTTCTGTGCGATTGAACCGAATACACTCAACAGGGTATACAACGAGGCCGAGACCTCTACGCAAAGCACACAATCATCTCCTAGACAGACGGTGATCAAGATCTCATGGAAGACACCATGCACACACGCATTCAGCCCGGCATCCTCCAGATTCTGACGCTCATCACAGCCATGTTCATGATGGCGCTGGCTGTATCGGCCACCGCCCAACCCGTCCAAACACCAACTCCGACGCTGACTGAACTAGACCCCGACCCTATTACGATTGAGTCCATCGGACTCTCCCTCAACCTCCCGGTCGGAGGACGAGCGGAAACCGTCCGCATCGGGAACACGACCAGCACAGGGATCTCCCTCCCCGACGGGCTCGGCACCATTATCGTCAAAGAGCAACGGACGAGCAATGAGAGCCTCACGGCACAGAAAGCCGCCGAGAGCATCCGCGACCAACTCATGAACCTCCCCGGCGCGATGGTCATCGCCGAACAACCCGAGCTGCGTGTCGGGATCTGGTCCGGGCACCGGTTTTATGTCCGCACTCCCCCGACTCAAGCGGGCGGCGCTCCAACTTATCGGGGGATCTCAATCTTTGGACTCAAGCCCAAGACCTTCCTCATCTTCGACCTCACGATGCAGGGATCAGAATCCAGCTTCCAGAACGCTCGCGCGATGTACGAGACTTCCATCGCGACGATGAACCTCCAAGAAATGTCCTCCGAATCACTCAAGCGAATCGCAGGATTTAAACTCACGAAGGCATTCATTGAACAACTCACCATCGAAGACTACGACGCCATCCTCACTGGGAAGAAGTCCGAACGCTGGGAACGCCTCTACACCCCCGCTCCCTCAGGAGACGAGATGGACGCCACGGAGCACGGCTACCGGCGCATCAAGTCCTGGTCGGGATACAAAGGCGAAATGGGATCGAAAGAACGCTCGAAATGGTCCCAGGATGACCGCAAACTCGGATATCTGATCCAACTGGATTCCATGGCTCTCGACTCCGGACTCCGCATCGACTCGCGTGCACTCTACTTCATGTCTCTGGATGGAAACGAAGAACTCTGGACCATCCGGATGACACTCAAAGGCAACGACCCAGCTTTGCGCTCCGATGAGCAGTTCTCTCAAGTCTCATCAGTCACCGGTGCCCGCGTTGGTGGTAAGCTCACCGTCACGACCGCTGAAGGAAATGAACCACCCACAACCGTCACGCCGTTCATCCCTGAAGAGGGATACATCACGCAGGTCCAGTCCTACCTGATGGGTTCGCTGCTCGCGCACAAGCAACTCCAAGGCGACTTCGCGTCCTACGCCTACAACCCGGTCAGCAACTCCGTGACGCTCCGCTGGGACATCGCAGAGCAGCCTTCATCCTCACCCGGTTTGTGGAACATCACCACCAAGACTTCACCAGAGTCCCCCCCCACCACCACCCAGTTCGACGCGCGAGGCGACCTGATGCGTGTGCGTCTGACAGGGAATCGTCTCTGGGAACCAATCACACTCGAACGGCTCCTCGCACTCTGGAAACGCAAGGGACTCCCGATCTGACAGATCACTCGTTCACTTGAACCGAGAAGTACCGGAATCAGGATGATCATCCCCACTTTGATCATGCTCTTGATCGGTTCGCATCTGCTTTGAGGAAGCACTGGTATGATGTGTCATACGCTGAGTATCCCGCCCAGCTGCATGAACACAACCAGACCAGCACTTCAGGAGAAGTCTCGATGCGTTTGATCCCGAACCGCCCACTTGTTTCCACGACCCTCCTTGCAGCAGCAGGAATGTCCCTGAGTATCGCAGGATGCGAATCAACGGGACAAGCCCGCGCACACAACCACACTCATGAGAAGTATGCCGTCGTCGACGGCAAGAAGGTCGAAGTCCCCGATATCGATATGGGTGAAGACCGTGTCATCTCAGAGATCATCGCTGAGGGAAAGCACAACTCCGAGGTTATGGACATCCTCCGTGTCTACACCATCGAGTACGGCCCACGCTTAACCGGATCAACCAATCTCGAGCTCTCTCAAAAATGGGCACGCAACAAACTCGCTGACTGGGGACTCAGCAACGCACGACTCCAGGAGTACGACACCATCGCGACCCGCTTCGATCGCGGACCTTCAACGGGCAAAGTCATCCTTGCCCCTGACAGTGCTGACAAGGAACGCACAGAGCTACGCTCGATGCAGTTCTCCACGCTCTCATGGTCCCCCGGAACCGATGGACCGGTCAGCGGTCCAGTCGCGTACCTCCCGACCACAATGTCAGAGTACGAATCCATGCGAGGCTCATTCCAAGGCGCTTGGGTGATGATCACTCCTGACTATAAAAACGACGGCGGGATCCGCTCCATCGGGTACCAGATGCGCGATCGTTTCGATGAACGCCACAACATCCGGACAGGGAAGACCGAGATCAAAGAATCCGCTCCCCAAGTGGTCTCCTCAGAGAATCAATGGACCGGAACCTTCGAGTACAACACCTCGAAGATCCCGACCACACTCACCCTTGATCAATCCGACGGCTCAATCAGCGGACACATGGCGATCGAAGGTTTCGCAGAAGGACCGATCAGCGAAGCATCCAGATCGGGTGACACGCTCAGCTTCAAATGGACCCACTCGATGGGGACCTCGAACATCTCGCTCGATATCCAAGGCGATACCGCCATCGGACAATCATCAGCAACATCGGGCAAGGTGTATCCCATCGAACTGACTAAAGGGGCCTCTTCGACCACACAAGGCACCGAAGAACACGCCGAGCAAGACCGAATCAGTGCACTCGCTGCGGTCCTCGCCGAGAACCCCGCCGGGTTCGTGTCGAGTTCAAAGGATGAACGCGTCTGGACAACCTCAGCGAATAACTGGGCAGAGCGAGAGGCATCGGACTACCCACAAGATCCAGAAGTGAATATCCGCCAGAGTGATTTCGACTTCATCACCGCGCGTCTCAAAGAGGGTCACAACATCCAGGTCGAGTTCGACCTCGATCACCAGCTCACCGCCGGACCGATCCCGACATACAACGTCCTCGCTGAAATCCCAGGATCCGAACTCCCCGACGAGTATGTCATCATCTCCGCACACATCGATTCATGGGATGGCCCCGGATCGATGGGAGCCGTGGACAACGCGACGGGATCCGCTGTCGTGACAGAAGCCGCCCGTATCCTGATGGAAGTCGGTGCTCAACCCAAACGCACCGTCCTCATCGCCCTCTGGGGGGGAGAGGAGCAAGGGCTGCTCGGATCCAAGGGCTTTGTCCGCTCACTCAACGATGAGCAACTCGCGAAAATTTCCGCGGTCTTCGTCGACGACGGCGGGACCAACTACCAAGGCGGAATCCCAGCCGCGGACTTCATGGTCGACTACCTCGCCGCGGCGAGCTCCGACACCAACGGTATCTTCTTCTCCAAGACCGATTACGACGAAGCGATGCACGACGACAACCCAGACAACGACGAACGCGCCGGATACCTCGATGTAAATATCCGCCCCACAGGAAGCAAGATCCAGACCCACAGCGGATCCGATCACGCACCATTCAATCGCAAGGGGGTCCCAGGATTCTTCTGGGATGAAACAGGACGCGCCAACTATCGCCATGCTTGGCACACCCAGAACGACCGCTTCGACCAAGCGATCGAGGAGTACCTGATCCAGTCCGCGACCAACATGGCGATCGTTGCCTACAACCTCGCCAATGCTCCGGAACTGCTCCCACGCGATGGACGCATCTTCACTGATGAGGCCGACGCCAAGTTCCACGAAAACCTGGAACCCATCGGCTCAGCCCACAATCAC
>JAEPQP010000113.1 GCA_017640485.1 Phycisphaerales bacterium
AGGAGCTGTTGATGTGGTACCGCAAGAGCGAGCGGATCCGTGAGCAGATCGCGGAGACCAACCTCGCGTTGGTGCTCGCGATGGCGAAGCGCACCCGCATGAGCGAGGTGGACTTTGCGGACCTGGTTTCCGAAGGCAACATGGCGCTGCTTCGTGCGGTGGACAAGTTTGACGCGGGTCGTGGGTTTAAGTTCTCGACCTACGCGTGCCGAGCGATTCTCAAGGCGTTCAGTCGTCAGGGGATGAAGCTCAGCAAGTACCGTCAGCGTTTCCCGACGGACTTTGATCCGAAGCTCGAGAAGTCCAACTTCCTCGAGACCAAGCGCGCGGACTTCGAGAAAGACACGGCTTCGGAAGTCCGGTCGATCGTGGTCGCGAATCGTGCGGATCTCTCGGATGTCGAGCGGACGGTTCTTGAGCACCGGTTCGGTCTTGAGACCGGCGGGCACGAGAAGCCGATGACGCTCGAGCAGGTTGGTCAGATCATCGGTGTGACCAAAGAGCGTGTTCGTCAGATCCAGAACAAGGCGATGGAGAAGATCCGCGTTGAGCTCGAGAGCAACTTCCTCGGGACGACTGAGGAAGAGAACAAGCTTGAGACAGCCGGCGCTTCTTGATTCGCATTGAAACTCAATGAGTCCTTCTCTCGAGACGATCCCAGATGGGATCGTCTTTTTTGTTGTTGATTTCTTCACAGAGATGCAATGGGGTTTTCTGTGCCGCGAGGAGCGATCACAGGAACAGAACGGGGGTTTGGGCGAATAGAGGGGTTCTTCGGGGCTGTTTGGCGCATATCCTACAGTCTCCCTGCTCGTGGGAATGCCTGGTTGATTGGCGAGGTGTTTCAGCGGGATCGAACTGAATGCTTTTTACAGAGGAACTCGACACCATGAGTGTGACTGATACGCCTGCTAGTACCGCGACCGCGGGTCATGTTGACCTAGACCCGACTGCTGGAAAGAACCATGATCCTCACGCGACGCGCTGGGGTGACTTCTTGAAAGCGACGATCAAGTTTGAAGCGTCTGACTTGATTATGAAGTCGGAGCAGAAGCCCAAGATCCGTATGCGTGGTTCACTCAAGGCGATGGATGTCGATCCGGTGAGTGCCGAGGAGTTCTTCCAGATCGCGAAGCACATCCTGACCGATGAGCAGATGGCGGATCTGCACAAGTTTGGTTCGGTCGACTTCGCGTACAACTACGACAAGAACCACCGCTTTCGTGTGAATCTGTTCCAGGCACGCGGGACGCTTTCGGTCGCGGCGAGAAATATTACTTCCGAGATTCTCCCGTTCGAGGGGTTGCACCTGCCTCCGGTGATGTCGGATATTGCGCTTCAGCCTCAGGGGATTGTGCTGCTGTGTGGTGTGACGGGTTCTGGTAAGTCCACGACGATCGCATCGATGCTGGATTATGTGAATGCTCGCAAGAGTGTGCACATCCTGACGCTTGAGGATCCGATCGAGTACATCTTCGAGGACAAGAAAGCGACGATCAATCAGCGTGAGATCGGTCTGGACTGTCTCGACTTTAAGACGGGTCTGCGGGCGCTTGTTCGTGAGAATCCGGACATTGTGTTGATCGGTGAAATGCGTGACCAAGAAACCTTTGAAGCGGCGCTGCACGCGGCGGAAACAGGTCACTTGGTCTACGGAACGATCCACGCTTCGAGCACGACGCAGACCTTCAGCCGTATCTACGGCCTGTTCCCGGCGGAGGAAGTGGAGCAGGTGCGGAAGATTCTTGGCTACCAGATGCGTGCGTTTGTGTATCAGAAGCTCCTCCCCACTCTTCACGAGAACATCTATCGCATCCCAGCGCTCGAGATCCTCATCAATAACGGCGTGGTCCAGAAGTACATCCTCGACGAACGCGAGGGTGAGATCCGAGAGATCCTCAACTCGATCGAGGCGCAGCAGCTGGGGATGATCGACTTCAACGATTCGCTTGTGAAGCTCGTAGAGGACGAGTACATCCACATGCGGACCGCGATCGAGGCGTCTCCGAATGTTGACGAACTGCAGATGAAGCTCAAGAAGTTCAACTGATCCCGATCAGAGCAGAGCGGTTGGAATCAACTGTTGAAGCGGTTGATTGGGGGACTTGTTCGGGTCGGTGCTTTGCGCTTGATCAGGGTTGAATGTCTGGCGGGGATCGGGTGGCCCTCCTATGATGGTCGGTCGCGCCGGGCGGGTCCTGAGCGTGACTGAATGACGATCTGGATGAACGAATGACCATGCACCCTTGAGAGGGTTTCCACTATGTCGATTGTGATTGCTTCTGACCCTTCGCTGACCTTGGCGGCTGATGCTTTGATGCTGATGTCGATCTGGAAGCCGGTGGTCTTGTTTGTGCCGTTTATTGCGTGGGCGTGGATGATCTCCACGCACCTGGACAAGCACGCTCAGCGGTTCTTTCTTGGTCGCGAGAAGTGGAACGCGATCCACCTCGGGTTCGGACTCGCGGCGTTGTTGCTCGTGCTGCTGCTCCCTGTTGGGGGGATCGCGGGATTCGCGGCGGCGTTTGTCGGAGCGATCATCCTGCTTGGCTTGGATGTCTTGCTCTTTGTTTCGGTCACGAACAAGGACGAGCGGATCCCGGAGTCACAGAAACTCAAACTGAGCGCGCAGGACTTGTCGGAAGCACGCGAGGCGAAGAAGGCCGCGAAGCTGATCGGGTCTTCGGAACTGACGATCGTGGGTGCCAACAAGATGACTGTGGACGCTCCTCCAAAGGACACCCCGGAGCTTGGGATTCGGGTCGCTGCCGAGAGCATCGTGATCAAGGGGTTTGAGGCGCACGCGAGCCAGATCGATATCCTTCCAGCGAACGAGAACACCTACGCGGCTTCGTACCTTGTCGACGGCGTGCGCCAGGCGGGCGATCCGATCGCCGCAGCGGATGCGGTCCAGATCATTGACTTCTGGAAGAAGTGCGCTGGGTTGGACACGAGTGATCGTCGTCGGAAGCTTTCGGGCGAAGTGTCGGTTTCCGGTCAGATGACAAGCGGTGCGACCATCAAGCTCAACACTTCCGGGTCCAAGAGCGGGATGCGTCTCTCGATGATCTTCAATCCTGCTCAAGCGGTTCGTCGCAAGGTGGAGAATCTCGGGTTGCTCGAGCCTCAGTTTGAGATGCTCAAGGACTGGGCGACGGAGATGGAACACGCCGGGGGTGTGGTCCTGCTCAGCGCTCCTGCGGACAACGGGCGGACGACGATGTCGTACTCGTTCATGCGTCTGCACGACGCGTACACCTCGAACATCCAATCGATCGAGTATGAGGTCGAGGATGCACTCGAGGGGATCAAGCAGATCGAATGGGATGCGAGCGAGGACGGCGCTGACTTTGCGACCACCGTTCGATCGACGCTGCGGCGCGATCCGGACATTGTGTCGGTCTGCGATCTTCCCGATGTTGAGACCGCTCAGAACATCGCGGCAGCGGATGTCGAGCGGACACGTATCTACCTGACCCTGCGGACGGATTCGGCACTCAAAGCGGTGCAGACCTATGTGCAAGCGGTCGGGGATCCGAAACTCGCGGCCAATGGTCTCCGCGGCGTGGTTGCGTGCAAGCTTGTGCGTGTGCTCTGCGGGAACTGTAAGGTGCCCTACCAACCGACTCCGGACATGCTGAAGAAGCTCGGGCTTCCTGAGGGCAAGGTCGGTGAGTTGTACAAGAAGGGCGGGCAGGTGCTCGTTCGGAACAAGCCTGAGGTTTGCGGGGTGTGCAACGGTGTCGGATACTCCGGGCAGACCGGGTGCTTTGGGGTCTTCCCGATCGGTGACGAAGAGCGTGCACTGATCATTGAGGGCAACTGGAATGGACTGCGTGCCGCGATGCGGAAGCAGGGTCTCCCAAGCATTCAGCAGTCTGCGCTGCGGAAAGCGGTCATGGGGATCACGAGCATCGAAGAGGTCACCCGGATCACGGCTCCGAAGAAGAGCTCGTCGAGCAAGGCGACAGCGAAAGCGTAAATCGAACGGAACGACTACCACCTCACCCGCTTCATCGGGTGATTCAATCTGACGGAGTGGACTGTCATGTTTATGAATATTCTTGTCATCGTGTTTGTGCTCGGGATCGCGTACACCTGGTCGGTCCGGGGCGTATTTAACGCGATGCTGCATGCGTTGTGCGTCCTGTTCGCTGGAGCGATCGCGTTCGCGGTCTGGGAGCCCCTCGCGCTGATGCTGCTCGGATTGAGCGATGCACCGATCGTCGAAGGGATGGCGTGGGGCGTGGCGTTGATCCTCCCGTTCTTGATTGCGATGCTGGCGCTTCGTGTGCTGACCGACAAGGTGATCACGGCGAATATCCAGAATGTGAAGGCGATCGATTACGGCGGGGGTGCGGTCTTTGGGTTGGTGACCAGCATCGTGACGGCTGGTGTGCTCGTGATCGGTCTCGGATACATGCGACTGCCTTCGACATTCCTTGGGTACCAGCCGGTCTGGTATGCGGAAGGACGCGAGGGTGCGGGTTCGCTGGTTGAGAATCAGAAGCTCTGGATCCCGGTGGACACGATCACCGCGTCGTTGTATCAGAATCTGTCCAATGGATCCATGGCGTCTGCTGAGCCGCTCGCGAAGTGGTACCCGGATCTAACACTGACGGGGTTTGCGGCACGCATCAATCCGGGTGAGGGGGCTGCTCGCAACGCGATCACTGAAGATGCGTTCGATGTGCAGTCGTCGTACGTCATCGGGAACACCAATGGCTCGACCGAACGCGATGACACGATCGGTGATCAGGCGTATATGACCATTGATGGCAAGTCCGCAAACAGCATTGCGGGATACATCGCGGGCTATGTCGTTGAGTTTGGTGCCAAGGCGAAAGAAAAGGGCGACAAGGGCGGGCAGGTTGTTGTGTCCAACGGCCAGGTCCGCTTGCTGACCCAGAACAACCAGGACGGCTCGACCAATACTGTGTTCCCGCTTGCGGTGATCTCTGAATCAAGCGAGCAAGGGAAGTATGGGCGCTGGATGTTTGATGGTGATGATGTGTTCATCACATCCACTGGTGGCAAGTCGCGGGTCCCGATGGGGTTTGAGTTCTATGTCCCTGCGGACGAGACCCCGCTGGCGCTGTATGTGAAGAATATCCGTGTTCCTGTCGACTCCATTGGGGAACCCAAGGAATACGCGACATCAGGCGAACGGGACCGCCTGGTCCGGACCGGTCGCGTGTTGACCGGCGAGCAGGTTGCCCGCAAGTTTGATCTCTCGAATGCGGTCACCATCGATCCGAGCAATCGCACGGCGCAGTCCGGCGCTCGGTTCGGGGATTCGCTGGGAACGGTCATTAGTTCACAGATCGCGAAGCAGCGTGGGCTGAGTCTTGATGACGACAACCTCGTCACGCAAGGCGAAGCGAAGTTTGATCTCAGCGAAGAAGTCGGACGCTCGAACGCACCACAAGGGAAGAAACTCCGCGTGGACAAGTTCTGGTACGGGCAAGGGCTCTCGATGGTGCATGTGAAGGTTGGATCGGAAGCTGAGGGCGGGATGCTCTCCGAAGCCGCGAAGACAGCGGACGGTGATGATCCGTTTATGCTGATCGATTCGAATGACAACGAGTACGAAGCGGTCGGGTATGTCTACGAGGATCCGGCATCGCAGATCTTTGAGATCCGCTACACGCCTGGCTCGACGCTTGAAGGGATAAACGAGAGTGGTTTCCCACGGATTTCCCAATCGAAGGAGGGTCAGAAGCTCTCCTTGATCTTCTTGGTCACCTCCGATGTCGAGATCAAGTACTTCACGATCGGGGACACGGTCCTGATGCGGTTCAACCCTGTGCTGGCTGACTGATCTCCGGTTTCTGACTCAGAACTCATGACGCCCCTTGTGGGCGTTTTTTCATGGCCTCATACTGAACGGTGTGCGTTGTTCCGCATCGGCATTGAAAAACCCCATCGAAGAATCGATGGGGCTTGGAGTGATCGTTGTGAGATCAGATTATTCAGCGGATGCGGTTTCGGTGTCCGCGTCTGCTTTCTCTGCTTGAGGCTTCTTCTCTTTGATGATGAGTTCGCCTTCGTTGTCGAACTCCATCTCGTCCTCGTCGTCCTCGATGTGGCGGTCTGCGACGACCCAGAGCTTGACATGTGCTTCAAGGTCTGAGTCGACCTTGACGAGGATGTCGAAGCTGTCGACGCGCTTGATCGCGCCTGGGAGGCGGACTTCACGCGGAGCGACTTGGAAGCCGACTTCCTTGAGTGCTGCGGAGATGTCCTGCTGGGTGACTGAGCCGTAGAGGTGTCCTTGGTCGTTGCAAGCACGATCCATGGTGAGCTCTTGGCCGTCGAGTTTGGAGATCATTTCTTCGCGTTCCTTACGGCGGGCGGCGACATCCTTCTCGGCTTGTGCGCGGCGCTCAGCGAGCGATGCGATGAGCTCGTCGGATGGCTCGGTGGCGTATCCGAATGGGAGGAGGTAGTTGCGGGCGTAGCCAACTTTGACATTGACGACATCGCCGACGATTCCGAGGGAATCGACATTCTCGGTAAGGAGGAGCTTCACTGATTTGGACATTGGTGTGTTCCTTTCGCTGTCCTGACCGCTTCGAGGACTGGGCTCGGAGCGGAGAGTTGAGGAGATCCTCACGGCGAGGATCCCCAACAAATGGGTCCCCAAGCGAACCTGGGGTCTGGAGTCTAGGTCGCAAGTCGTGGATTGGGGATGATTTGGAATGAAAAACCCTCCGATTGGATCGGAGGGTTTCGGGGTATTGGAGTTCTGGTTGGGTTCTGGGGGGATTAGAACGGGATATCGTCGTGGTTGATCGCGACTTCTCCGCCTCCGGAGTTGCCACCCCCGGCTCCTGAGCGGGCGTAGTTGCCACCCCCACCGCCTCCGCCGGAGTTGCCTCCTCCTGATCCGGAATCGATGAACTGGAAGTTATCGACGACGACGGAGAGCTTGGATCGCTTTCCACCACCGTTGCGGTCTTCCCATTGGTCGAACTTGAGTCGGCCTTCGATGAAGACTGGGCGCCCTTTGGAGAGGTACTGGGACATGACTTCAGCGGTGCGTCCCCACGCTTCGCAGTCGATGAACGCGACTTCTTCGCGTTGCTCTCCGGACTGGGTTTTGTACTTGCGGTTGACCGCAAGCCCGAAGTTTCCAACGGCGGTGTTTGATGGGGTGTGTCGGATCTCGATGTCTCGGGTGAGATTGCCCATGAGCATGACTTTGTTGAAACTGGCCATTGGTGTTCTCCTTATGCCTGATGTGTGATGTGTCTTAACTGATGTGATCTTTCGTGATGCACAGACTGGGTGAGTATATCACAACCGCCCGAGCTCGACAGGGTCGGGCTCGGGCGGGTTGATTGAAAAAACAGTCTCGATCGGCTTATTCAGCGGCCGGGGCGTCAGAGTCGGCTTCAGGAGCGGACTCTTCTGCAGGGGCTTCCTCAGCCTTTGGGGCTGGTGCGGCTTGGACCGGTGCGCCCAGGCGGACAGTGCTGCTCTTGGCTGAGTCGGCGGTGTCGCCTTGCTCGGCTTTGAACTTGGCTTCGGTTTCCAGACCCTTGCGGTCGTCATGAGCAGCGATTTCTTCCTCGGTCAGGTGCTCTGCGGAGGTGACCATCAGACGCATGATCTTGTCGGAGATCACGGCGTCGCGCTCGAGGTGGGCGACCATGTTGGTCGGGCAGGTGAAGTACGCGAGGATGTAGACGCCGCGCTTTTGCTTGTCCATCTCGTAGGAGAGGCGGCGCTCGTCCCACTTCTTCATCGCGATGACGGTTGCTTCCGCACGCTCGAAGAGGTGGTTGATGTGCTCGAGGCATTCGCCGAAGGCAGCGGCTGCGGTCTGGTTTACGAGGAACATGGCCTCGTAGGTTCCGGTTCGTGTTTCTGTTGCGGTCATGGTGATTACTCCAATCGTGTCCGGCTCAGTTGGCCGGGGTGTTATTTGTTGATTCTGCACGCTGGGCAGACGATGTATCTTCAACAGACTTCTTGTCGCCTGTGGTTGTTGATGACTTGTCCTCGTTGGACTTGTCCTGTTCGAGCTTGTCGTTGGGATGCTCTTTCCGCTTCGGCTTTGCGAGTTTTTCGTTGAAGGTGTTCATGGCACTGACAATGTCGTGGTCCAGGATGTGCTCGATCGCGTTGCACGCTTTGTCGAGACTCTCCTTGACCTTGACGCTCTCATCGCTCATGAACTTGCTCAGGACCCAGTCTGCTTGATTCATCAGACGAGGGACCTCTCCGACTCCGATGCGGATTCTGGGGTAGCTGGCGCCTCCCAGGACCCGGTCGATGTCTGCAAGACCGTTGTGACCTCCGGCGCCGCCGCTCTTGCGGATCCGGATGGATCCGACTGGGAGGGCGATGTCGTCGACGATGACCAGCAGATCCTCTTGCGGATCGAGCTTGAAGAAGCGGAGGGCTTCTCCGACGCTCTGTCCGGATCTGTTCATGAAGCTGGTGGGCTTGATGAGCAGGCACTTCTCGGCGCCGATGTTGGCGTCGAGGGTCACGCTGTTGAAGCGTGAGCGTGCGATCTGTCCCATCGCGAACTTGTCGGCCAGCGCGTTAACGACCATGAACCCCGCGTTGTGGCGGGTGTTGGTGTATTGCAGTCCTGGATTTCCGAGTCCGACGATGAGTTTCATGTGCTGGGTTCTGTCTGGTCTTTTCTGTGGTCTTCAGTACGGAGTTGCGGTGAGCGTGAACGAGTGCTCGAAATGCCCGGGGGGTTTAGTCCTCGGACTTCTCTTCGTTCTTCTCGCCGATGACTTCTGGGGAAGCAG
>JAEPQP010000015.1 GCA_017640485.1 Phycisphaerales bacterium
GGCGGCGTGGAGGAACAGCGCGGGATCGGGCTTCCACTTGCCGACTTCGTAGGCGCTGAAGAGGGTTGGTTTGGATCGGTCAGTCGGATGGGGGAAGCGATCGAAGAGACTCGCGCCGGTCAGTGTGAGCGTGGCTTTCTTGATGGGCGCATTGGTCGCGACGCAGCGGTCGGGCGCGTCTGATCCGAGTTCGTCGAGGTGGTTGAGGAGCTCGTGGATGCCTGGGATCGGGGGGACGCCTTGGGTTTCGATCTCTTGGTACATGCGCGAGCGGTAGGTGTCGAGGAGGTTTGGGAGCTTGGTGTTGAGTGTGGTTTCGACATCGTGGAGGATGTCGGCGAGGTTGCGCCCCTTGAAGTGCGCGATGGAGTAGTCGGCATCGATCTCCCATCCGGCTTCGGTGACGACGCGGGCGAGGACGCGGTTGGTCAGGGGTTCGGTGTCGACGAGTACGCCGTCGCAGTCGAAGATGATGAGGGTGGAGTCGAGCATAATCAGATCTCATTTAGAGTGGTGTGAGGATATCCCTGAAGAGTTCTCTTCGATGGAACCAGTTCCCGCACTCCGGGCAATGGCTTTCGATGGGAAGTCCATCAAGAGGGTATGAGCAGTTCGGGCAATCGAGGTCGATGCTGCACACTTCGGCGTCGGTGAGGTTTGCGAGTGGTTCTTGTTGTTCGTAGCAACAGGCGAGCGCATCTGGTCCGTGCTGGTCGAATACGAGTTGCATCAGGTCGTACTTTGCTTTGCACTTGATGCATGGTCCGAATGGACGCGAGGAGCAGAGCCATGTGCCGCAGGAGGGGCACTCGGGGATGTGTTCCTTTTTGAGGAGGCTTAGATCCGGACGGATATCGTTTTCCCAGTTTTCTTCGATATGTGGGGGGTTGAGTTCGAGTTCCTTGAGGAGTTCGGTCGCGCGCTGGGTTGCTTTTTTGGAGGCGATCACGAGCTCGTAATCACCCTTGATCAACGCGACGTTGTAGATCGGGGTGATCGCGGAGATGGATGCGTCGATGACCCCAGCCATTACGCCGTGTTCACGGAGGTGCGCGGCATGCAGGTACGCCATCACTGATGATGTGTAGTTGGCGATGCGGTGCATGTATTAAGCCGTAGGCTCTGCGACCGGTGCGGGTTCGTTCGCGTCGGCGCGCATGAAAAGGGGGTCGCCCTTGGTGATGGACTGGCCTTGCTTGATCGAGTGCGTGGAGTTCCACTGCGCCAGTTCGGAGAGGGGGGCGACGAACGCGGAGTTGGGGTTGGACTGGTCGGTCAGGTGCTCGCAGTTCCACGCGTTCCAGAGTTCGGTCATCTTCTGGGGCATCGCGGGATAGAGCAGGAGCGACGCTATGCGGAGCGCTTCGGCGCACGAGTAAAGGATTGAGCGGAGCGCGTGGGGTGCGTCGTCGAGGGTGTCGAGTTGTTTGGCGAGCGTGAACGGTGCGCTGTAGGAGATGAACTCGTCAACGAAGCGGACGATCGAGCGTGCGGAGTCGAGCATAGATTCGAGGTCCATCCGCTCGAGTGCGTCGTGGTAGTCGGTTGTGGCTTTGGTGATGAACTCTTGGAAGTGGAAGGTTCGGTTTGGATCGTCGGCGGGTTTGCCAACGGATTCGAGTGCTTTGAGTGCGGTTTGGAGGGATGAGCCGTCGGGGAATCCGAACTCTCCGTTGCAGGTCGCGGGGACGGTGCCTTCGAAGTATTTCGCGACCATGTTCCCGACGCGGGACATGGAGTTCCCGATCGAGTTGGCGAGGTCCGCGTTGTAGACCTCTACGAAGCGGGCGTGCGCGAAGTCCGCGTCGTTGGCGCCCAGCGGGCCTTGGGTGGTGAGGAACCAGCGGACGGCGTCGAGGGAGTACTTGTCCGCGTACGCGGCGAGGAGGTCGATCTCGATGAAGTTCCCGAGCGACTTGGACATTTTGGTCCCCTCGGCGATCCAGTACGCGTGGGCGTAGACGGTCTTGGGCGGTTGCTTGCCCATCGCGTGTAGCATCGCGGGCCAGATGATGGCGTGGAACCAGAGGATGTCCTTGGCCATGAGGTGGGTGACTTCGCCCTCCCAGTACTTGGTGCGCTGGTCGTTGTCGACGGTGGTGAGGTAGTTGCAGAGTGCTTCGATCCAGACATAGATCCGGTGCGAGTCGTCGCAGGGCATTTTGATTCCCCAGTCGGGGTCGCCTTCTTTGATCTGTCGGGAGACGGGAACTTTCATGAGTCCTTGCTTGAGTCTTCCAAGCACTTCGTTTTTGCGGGCGCCGGGGAGGATGGTGATCGTGTCGTCTGCGAACTGGTCTTCGAGCCAGGACTGGTATTTGTCGAGACGGAAGAAGTAGTTTTGCTCGACGCGCTTTTCGAGCGGCTTCCCGGTGACGGGGGAGTTGTAGTTGCTTTCTTTCGCGACCATCTCGGTGAGGTATTCTTCTTGGGAGGGGTCGTACCACCCTTCGTAGTCTCCCAGTTCGATGTCGCCTTGATCGAGGAGTTGCTGGATGTACTGGGTGGCTTTGGTGGTGTGGCGGTCTTCGGTCGTGCGGACGAAGTCGTCGTTGGAGAAGTTCATGAACGCGAAGGCGTCTTTGAACCGCTCGGCGTTGATGGTCGCCCATTCCATCGGGGTTTTGTCGTGCTCGAGAGCGGTCTTGGAGACTTTCTCGGCGTGCTCGTCGGTGCCTGTGAGGAAGAAGACATCGCGACCAACCAGCCGCTGGGCGCGGGCGGCGACATCCGCGATGAGGGTCGTGTAGCAGTGTCCGATATGCGGACGATCGTTCACATAGTAAATCGGGGTCGTGATGTAGTACGGCGTTTGATTGGTCTGGTCTGATCCCATGGTCGGAGATTGTAGATCAGAGGTCGCGGAATGGGGCTGCTAAGGGCGAGTGGTATTTCGGAATGTACGGTTTGATACGGCATGAAAATTGCACTACTGTTTGTGATTGGTGGGAATAGAGTTGTGAGGTTTTCCGTTGGTCACTTTGTCGAGAGGCGGGCGAGTTGGAACGAAGCAAGTTTGAACAACTCGCTATGCAGCATCTTGACGCTGTTTATCGCATGGCGTTTCACCTGAGCCGGGACGCGGATGTGGCGGATGAACTGGTTCAGGAGGTCTACATGCGGGCGTTCCGGCCCGGCACGATCGAGCGCTTCGAGGACAAGAGCGCCGATGACGACCCGACTTCGGGAACTGGCGGCATGCGTTCGTGGTTGTTTGCGATCACGCACAATGTCTTCTACTCGAAGATCAAGAAAGACAAGCGTCGCCCGATGGCGGTTGAAGAGTTCTTCAACGAATCGTCCGACGAGTTGATGCCCGATGAAGCACCGCCGGTCTATGACCGATCGTCGCTGGACTTCGAGCATGTCGATGAGAAGCTCAAAGAGGTTCTCTTCGGATTGAAAGAGGAGTACCGCGAGGTGCTCTTGATGTGGGCGGTCGATGGTCTGAAGTACCGTGAGATTGCTGAGATTCTGGATGTCCCGATTGGGACAGTAATGAGCCGATTGCACAGGGCTCGCAAGCTGCTCGGGGATTCACTCCTGAGCGATGAGAAGGCTGTTGAGGACCTTGGTCTCAGGGTGCTGAGTAGCGGAACGAACGATGAGTGATGCGATGTCTGATGCAACGAGTGATTCCATGAACAACAACGACCACCAACCTGACTGGCACGATGCGCACGATACAAAGAAGACGCCCTTCGTGCCTGACATTGATGCCGACGAGCTCTGCATCGCGGCGATGCTGCGTGCGTGCGCCGACGGCGAGCTGTGTCCGGAGGGATGCGAACGGCTCAAGGCGTACCTTGCTGAGCACCCCGAGGCTCAGGCGCAGGTGAATTTCGAGAAGGAGCTCAAGGGGTGCTGCGAGCGGGTGATGAAGAAGTCGCCCTGTCCTGACGCACTGCGCGCCAAGATCGAAGCGATCGCGGCCGCGTCGATGGCAGAGAGCTCGATGGAAGCGTCGAATGCGGTCACTCGTGAAAAAAGCTTCTGGCAGCGGAGCCCGATGATGAGCGCGATGGCCGCGGTCTTGGTGCTCGCGGGTGGCGGACTGATCTGGCAGAGCTCGTCGTTGATTACCAAGGGCAGCGGGATCGGGATTGTTGAGACGACCCCGGTTGAATACGCGGAGCGTGTGGGGAACTTTGTTGCTCGCGAGCACAAGCGTTGCTGCGAAGAGCGTGCCGCAGACAAGAAGCTTGTTCATAATGACATCGATCAAGCGACGGCGTACTTCAGCGAGAAGTTTGAGAAACCGATCGTGACTCCCGCGTCGATGGATACAGATCCACTAGCGCACCAGATCCGTTTCTACGGCGGCGGGGACTGTCATCTCCCGGCGACTGACGGTTCGGGACACATGCGCTTTGATGCGGTCAATAGCAATGGAGAACGCGTCTCGCTCTCGCTCTTCATCGCGCCCGATCCTGGATTCCTCGAGATGGAGGAGGGTGTGACCTACCTGCTCAACTCGACGCAGTGCGCCGAGCAGGGCGCGAGTCTGTTCGCTTGGGTCCACGATGGGGTGATGTATCTGCTCGTATCGGAAGCGGACGAATCGATGTGCGCCCCGGTGCGTGCGATGATGAACGCTCCTGACGAGATCCGTCCGCTCTGAGAAGGTTCTGGATCTAGCAATGGTTGTTGCGCAGGTGGCTGATCCCGGCACGGGTTCGGTGGGATTCCTGTTCACAGTCTTGAGAGAACGCGGTCTGATCGCCGATTATGGGGTGGTCGGGACGGAATTGTGACTGTGGCTGTGCGTTCTTGCGAACCGGCTGGGGGGGGCGGCGAGTATAATTGACGAGCGGAAGGAAACACCTATGAAACGCGAGCAAACACTCCATTCCAGCATCCGGGTTCCCAAGATCCCATTGATCGCCGCGATCGGGTTGGTGGCGCTCGCGGGACAAGCGGCGCATGGTCAGAATGCGTTGGGTGACGGCCGGGGGCTAGAAGCGAATCCACGGCAGGGGTCCGATGGTCGGAACTTCCAGCGTCCGAGTCTCGCGGATCAGGTGCGCTTCCGCAACGCGATCTCGACAGGAAACGCGCCAGGGGGGCTGAGCTTCAGAGGCGATCTTGGCTACCAAGCGCCGGGAGAGTTTACCGGTGCGCTCGGGTCCGATGCGTTGTTCGCGTTCCGGAGGGACTCGTTGTACTCAGGGCTCGCGGGTATGGGGATCCGGGGGACCGATGCATTGCAGTATCAGTTCTCGATGACGACCGGCTCAAGGGTGACCCAGAATCTGGTGGGGACCGGGATGGTTTCTCGGTTTGATGGTGCTTCATCGTCCTCGCTTCCCGGCGGGTACAACACCCCTGGGACAGGGGCGGCGATTGATCCAATGTCTCAGCTCCGCGCCACGGCGCCGACGAGCGGGACGCTGCGATCCACATCGTCGTATTCATCGACGGCTGGTCTGCTCCCTGAGTTGGTCTCGGTGTACGAGAGCGGGCTCGAGCGGAATCGGTTCGGGGTTGTTTCGACGCCTTTGATGGGGTTGGTTTCGACCCCGATGCAAGCGGAGCGGAATCCGAAATCCAAGACGAACTCGTCGATTGTTTCTCCGACTTCGTATGCACAAACGATCAAGGATCTCCAGGAACGCGCCAAGGCGATCCGTGAGAGCAGGCAAGTGTCCGATGCGGGCGGGACGGATATTAGTGGCAAGACCCAAGAGGAACTCGAGAAAGAAAACAATGATTGGATCGCGCAGAAGATCCGCGAACTTCAGGAGCAGTTGCTCGGGGTTCAGGATCCGGTTACTCCTAAGGATCCGATCGATGGGACGGACGGGATCGGTGGAGCCGAGGAGGTTGATCCGTCGGACGGTCAAGAGAGTCCGGTGAAGATCATCGATCCGATGAATCCGGGAATCGGGAATGGTGACCCGCTTGATGAAGTTTCAAATCCGCAGATCGACTTTGATCGTGGTCAGGGACTGAGTGAAAACATCGAATCGGGTGACCCGAACGGGTTGCTGTATCAGATCGATCCCGACACACTCGAGGTGATCAAGGGGAGCGGGAACCGGGTGACCTATCTGGTTGATCCGACTGCGGCGGATCGTGATCCGTTTGCTGAGCACATGGTCGCGGGCGAGCGTTTGCTTGCGCAGGGTCGGTACTTTGATGCCGAGGAACGGTTTACCTACGCGATGTCGGTGCGGAGCGGGAACATCTCTGCTCAGCTGGGACGGCTGCACGCGCAGATCGGCGCTGGATTGGTGCTCAGCGGATCGATGAATCTACAGGCGCTGCTGACCGAGCATCTTGAGCTGGTCTCGACGCGGTATTCTGGTGATCTGCTCCCAAGCGAGGAGCGGATCCGGAAGCTGCTCGGTGTGCTTCGTGAGCGTGCGGGCCTTGACGAGCGTCCGGCGTCTGTGCCGCCTGAACCTGAGGAGATCCGTGTCGCTTCAGGGATCCTGATCGCGTACTTGGGATTCCAGATCGGCGATGCGGAGCAGATGGAGAGCGGTCTCGCGGTGGTGCGTGAGCACGGCACGAATCCTGATCAGCGACTGGCGCGATTGCTTGGACAGATCTGGGGCGCGGTGCTCGAGGAGACCGGGCCTGGGATGGATCAGCCTGGGATCATGCGTCCGGGTGAGCGGGGTGATTCGGACGAGTCATCGCCATGAAATCAGTGAGGGGAATCGGGAGCCACTCGAGTGAAGGATCGCTCCGCGATTACTGGACCGATGGATCGGTCGCTCGCTTGTGCGCCACGCTCAGCGAACTGACCGGCGTCGTGGTGGAGCTGCGTGATGAGCGCGGGATCGTGCTGGATCCCGATCAGGACGCGGAGTTCTTCGGAGGAGCGATCAAACCTATTGAAGACGGTGCGGAGGTCTTCCCGGTCCGGCTCGGGAGCGAGGGGGGCGCGGTCATCGGGTCTGTGGTCATCGGGAGCGGGGGGGATATCGCTCGGCCGATGCTTGATCGGATGGGCTCGCTGCTCGCGTCGATGGTCGCGGAGATGACGAGCGATGTGTCTGAGCTTCGACTTCGTGTCAAAGAGATCGAGGTGCTCTACAAGCTCAACGCGCTGCTGGTTTCGGGGGGACGCGTTGATGAGACGCTGGAGCTGGCGCTCGAGTCTGGACTGGACACGCTGGATCTGGACGCTGGAGCGATCATGCTGCTGCCTGAGGATTCGGAGGGATTGACGAAGGTTGATAAAGAGGACGAGCTTGTTCGCAGCGCATCGATCGGGCTGAGCGAGTCGTGGTTGTCATCGCCGATGCCTTTGTCGGAGGGGCGCGAGATCGATCGCGCGAGTCTGGCGGGGAAGGTGACGGTTGTGGAGGACCTGCTTGAAGATGAGCGGATCTTGGCGCGTGATCAGGTCGAGCGCGAAGGGCTGAGGTCGTTCTTGGGGACGGGGATGGTGTTTGATGGTCATCCGATCGGGGTGATCCGATTGTACTCACGCAGCGTGCGGAAGTTCTCCGGCGCGGAGCGCCGATTAATCCGATCGATCGGTCAATCCGCGGCGATGGCGGTCGAGCAGGCGCGATTGATCAAGATGAAGGCACGCGAACGCCGCACACAGCGCTCGCTCAAGATCGCGGCGACTGTGCAGAAACGGATGATGCCCGACACGCTCCCAGCGGTTGAGCAGCTCGACATCGCGGCGCGGTTCCGTCCCAGCTTCCAGATCGCGGGTGATTTTTACGATGTGTTCGAGGTCCGCGATAAGGTCGGGATCTTGGTCGGGGATGTGGTGGGCAAGGGGGTTGTCGCGGGTTTGCTGATGAGCGCGGTCCGCGCGACGCTGCGTGCGTACGCGGAACTGAGCGATGATCTCTCGCGCGTGATGGCGCGGACCAACGAGGCGCTGCATCGCGACACGACGGTCTCGGAGTTCGCGACGATCTGGTACGGCGTGTTTGATCCGGAGACCAACGAGCTGTGCTATGTGACCGCGGGACACGAGCCCCCGGTTGTGCTCACGCAGCGCGAAGACGGGAGATGGTCGCACCGGATGCTGACGGGGATCGGTCTGGTCGCGGGGGTCCAAGACAACGAGGAGTATGTGATGGAGCGGGTGGTCCTTGAGAAGGATCAGGTCGTCGTTGCGTACACCGACGGGATGATGGATGCGCTGGACTTTACCGGCGAGCGCTTTGGGAGACAGCGGCTGATCTCAGCGGTGGTCGAGACGCTCAACGAGGAGCCCGACGCGAGCGCCGAGCGGGTGATCGAGCGGATTTTCTGGCATCTGCGTCAGTTCACGGGTTTGCAGCCTCAGACAGACGACGAGACCATTGTGGTGATGCGGGCGCGGTGAGTCTATGAACAAGAGAAAACGCTCGCGGCGTCCTTGCGGCGAGCGTTTCGTGGTGGGGTTGATTGGGGGACGCTTGATCAGGCGGCGTATGGGCCGTCGTCGTCTTCGGGTCCGGTCCACTGCGCGATCGAGTAGGATTCGATTTCCTCTTCGACGATCTCGTTGAGTTCCGCCATCTTTGATTCAGCGGCGGCGAGTGCTTGGTTTGCGAAGTCGATGGAATCCATCGCGTCCTCCTTTGAGGTTTCGTCTCCGGCTTGGCGCCAGGACGCAACCGATGTAAACGGTAACGGGGCCGGGGGATCTTCGATGGTGTCTGTTTCTCGGCAGAGTCTCAGATTCGGCATTGCAGGCCTCCTCGCACAGGGGTGAGTCCAAATGAGTCTGCAAAACAGATCGTCCAATGGTTCCTGTGAATGAAGAGCAATCCGGTGACCGGAGTCGGTTTACGCCGATGAGTCAAGACGGGTGATCCCATACAGACAGTTATCGGCACTATGGGGGGTATGAGTTGAGCGGATCCAGTCTTGGATCCGAGCCTAGATTAGCGAAGGCGAGCGTAGAAACCGGGTCTACTGGGAGGGCTCGGCTGGTTCGGTTGTTGGAGGAGCGGGTGGGGTTGGCTCTGAAGAGGAGCCGATTTTGGGTTCGGTGCCGAGCATTGCTCGTTGGAGATTCCCGCGATGCTTGTAGATCACAATCACGGCGAGGACGCTCGCGGCGATGAGGAAGGGGGTGCCTTGGAACTCGAACATTTGTTTCAGGTCTTCTGCGGGCATATCTGCGTAGCGGGGTTGCTCTCCGAATCGGCGTTCCTGGGTGGTCTCGTAGAGCCGGAACGATTGCCAAGTCCAGAGGGGAAGGGTCGCGGCGGCGGCGGATGACGCGACCCCGATCATGCGCCAGAGGGAGAGGACGACGATAAAGACGACCGCGGCTCCGACGGCGGGGAGGGTCATCGCGGGGAGGACGCCGAGGAGGGACCCGAGTCCGGTCGCGACGCCCTTGCCTCCTTTGAATCCGAGCCAGGGGGTGAACATGTGTCCGATCGGGGACGCGAACATGACGGCGAGCCAAGCCCATGCTTGGGTGTCGGTCATGTCCATGGATCCTAGGGTGTTGAGCAGTGCGCCCGCGACGAGTGAGGGGATCAGTCCTTTGGTGAAATCGAGGGTGAAGCAGATCGCGAAGTACTTCTTGCCGAGGATGCGTCCGAGGTTTGAGGCGCCGATGTTCCCGGAGCCTTGGGTGCGGATGTCAACGCCTTTGGATCGACCGATGAGGAATCCGAAGGGGATGGAGCCGACCAGGAACGCGGCGATGACGAGGAGGGGGATGAGTGCATACTCGGGCATACCGGTAGGGTAGGGAATCTGCACGGCTAAACCCAGCAACCGGGGCTCAGTTCAGAAGTCTGATCACGGGCACCCCGCTCCGTACGCGGTGAGGAACGCGGAGATGTCGAAGAAGTCGAAGAGGGTGTCGTTGTTGAAGTCTGCGATGGGGTCTTGGGTTGAGAAGGCCGTGAGGAATGCGGAGATGTCGAAGAAATCGAGGACGCCATCGGTGTTGAGGTCTGATGGACAGGCTCCTGTTGAGTCAAGATAGACAACAGGCATGCTGTTGAGGAGATCGTTTTCCTCGAATGAGAACTCCCCGACTTCGAGATCCAGTGTGCTGTCACCATCGGCAATCGCTCCGAGGGTAAAGTTCGGGCTCCCTCGAATTTTGTAATACAAGTTTGACCAGTCATCGTGACCGATGTGGGTATCGATCGATTCTGGTGAGTTCATGTTTGATTGGCTCACATCCAACTGAATGCCGACGGCTGTAGTTGATCCGTCGACATCCCAATCCACCGGCGTGTTCTGCGATCCATCTGCGATCCAGATGCGTGTACTGCCGATAGGATTGATCGGGTTATCGTTGGCGAAAGCAAACAGGCGCCCGTTTGAGGAGGGGTGGTTGGATCCGATTCCAATAGGTTCAGAGAGTGAGGACTCGTCCACATTTGGTAGTTGGGCGCGGGAGTAGTCGAGCTGTAGGTTGCTGTTCCATCTCGGCCCCCAGTTGTCGCGTTCGAGTGCGTGCATGTAGTTCATGACGCTGAAGTAGTTTGGTTTGAAGTTGATATTGTCGCCTCCGCCGTGTCTGAGCCCGAGGTTGTGGCCGAGCTCATGCATGATTGAAGCCGCCATATCATTTGGGCGATCGTTGGGGTCCCGGAGAGTGACGATGAAGTCGTTTCCTGGGATTTCTCCCATGCCACCAACACGGATAGTCCGCGGCTTGGGTTTTGGGATAGCGTTTTCGTCAAGAAATGTGTAGGTTTGTAGTCCGCCGATCACTCCGTAACGATAGATCAATGACTTTGCTTTGAGCAGAACATCTGCATCATCATCGTTTCGTTGCGCAGCTGTTCCAAAGAAAGCCCCTCGTTGTTGGCGCATCTGTGACTTTACGTTTCCTTCGTCGGTTATGTAGTTCTGGTTATAGTTGATGTTGGGAAGTGTGCTTTCGTCGAGATCCATGTGCAGAAGAATCCCATCAATGCCACTTGGGTTTGAAACAGGTGCGGCATCAAAGGATGTAATGACCCGATCAAGTAGTGATTGTTGAAGGTTGATATCGCTGTGTGTATCTATTTCAACGAACAAGTCCTTTCGGTCAACTGTTGCGCCGTCACCAGGTAGATCGAGCTCCGGATTCCCATCGATCTCAAAGTCCACGCCATCTGCTTCCCATGTATTGAACAATCCGTCTCCATCATCATCAAGATGATCAAGGCGCATCGTGAAGCGTCCAGAGATATCTGCCGGTCCCGCGGATCCTCCGAGTCCGACACCTGCGATAACGGTTGCTTGGACGACGAGTGTGTATTCGCCATCAGGGGCGATGGTCGCAATATCGATAAAGCGGAGTTCGTTGCTTTGGCCACCAATGAAAGAGGACATGACATATTGGTAGTTGATGAACTGGTCAGGGAGACTTTCGGCACCTCCGATGAGTTGTACTCGGACATCCACTGTGTTTGGGCCAAACACACCGGTAGGAAGTGGTTGGTCGAGCACGAATGCGCCTGAGATCACGATATCTGTTGTTTCAGTAGACGAGAACATTGCAGTAATCCCGGCTCCTGAAGTGGCGTTGAGTCCGAGAGCTGAGCCGAGTGTTGCTTGGCTTGTCAGTTCGGAGATGAACCTGAATCCATTTCCATTCTGAATAATATCGTATTCAGATCTTGCAAAGGCATTCCCGCCATTGGCCTCTGATGTGGCGATGATGTCACCGATTAGCGATCCTGATTGCTGAAGTGTTTGTTCCTCTTCATCGAGAAGAAACTCGAAATCATCGCTATTCGTGGAGGATGCTTCCACTCGAGCAACTGCTTCGAGTTCGCTAAAAGTAAGCTGTGCGAATGTGTGGCTAGTGCTTAGCGAGAGTGCGGATACGATGAATAAAACAGTTTGAGTGAGATTTTTCACATAGCCTCCGGACACAAGAATACAAAGAACAGCGCGCGTGGCGAAAGGTTGAACTCAAAGTATCAAAATCAGAGATCTGACTCAATACCCAAGGATTGAATAGATAAGAAATTCGAATGAATCGGATTCAGGATTGGCGAACGCTAAGTCTACAAAGAGCAAAAGCGAGCTGTCAGGACCTCGATGATGTTGGTAAACACATCGATCTGCGAGCCTGTCGCGTCAACACGCAGGTATCGCTCTGCGTCAGGGTCCGATGCGATCAGGTCCTGATACCCTTTGCGGACCTTTGCGTGGAACGCTGCGCCCTTGGCTTCCATGCGATCAAGGAGCGGATTGAGTCGGCTCGCGGCGGTGTCTTGGTCGACATCGAAGATCAGCGTCGCGTCGGGTTGGGTGCCTTGCATCGCGATCTGTGCGGCGGCGTCGATCTCTTGGATCGGGATCCCGCCTGCGGTCCCTTGATATGCGTATGTGGACGAAACAAAGCGGTCGGCGATGACCAGCTTCCCCGCTTGAAGTGCAGGGGCGATGACCTGCTCACAGAGCTGGGCGCGGGAAGCCATGTAGAGGAGCATCTCGCAGCGGAGGGACATGGTCTCTCTGTTGAGGTGTCCGAGCAGCGCGTCGCGGATCTTTTCGCCCACCTCCGTGCCTCCCGGCTCGCGGACCTCGGCGACCTCGATCCCCGCTTTGCGGACAGCGTCGATGAACATGGAGAGTTGTGTGGACTTCCCGGAACCGTCGGGGCCGTCGAAGACGAGGAACTTTCCGCGCAGCGCGGTCTGCAATGCTTGCGGGAGTTCTTGGGGTGGGGGGGTCATGACAGGGACGGCTTCGATGGTTGATTGGGCGCTCACGGCTCAGAGTGTAGCGTATTTGCGACGCGTGTGAGCCGGAATCGGTAGGGTTCTGGACCGAGGTTTTGATCGATAAGTTTGAGTCGGGTGAGGTGGGCGCGTGCGGCGGCGCGGTCGCGCTGGTTGCCGTGCTCGAGGGTGGTTTCGAGGATGAGTGTCCAGCAGTGCCAGAAGTGTTTGGAGGCGTTGTTGTTGAGTGAAGCGGAGAGGGAAGTGAGCCGGGAGAGGGCTTGTTCGTGGCGCTGATCTCCCAGAAGCGCCCGCGCGTAGATCAGTTCGAGATCGGGGTCATTGGGATCCGGATTTTTTTGGATGAGTTTCGACAAGCGCGAAGCCGCGGATCGTGGGTCGGTGGATATCTCAAGCTCCGCGGCGGTTCGGTGCCATCGGACAGCGAGCGGGGAGCGGAGTGCGTCGAGGGTTGACGCGGTGCTGATCGCGTGGCTGAGCGGATCGGATGTATTGGCATCGAGCGCGTTCTTGTGGAGGATCTCGGCGCCCAGATCAGATTCACGCGTCGCGGGGGTGAGCGATTTGATCAGTTCGAACTGTTCTGGACCACTGGTCTGCTGGATGAGTTCGAGTCTCCAGAGGTCGATCTCGATGCGATCCGGGAAGAGCGCGATGGTTTGGCGCAGGAGCGGGACCAGCCGAGGATCGCGCTGTGCGCGGGCGGCGTCGATGGCGCCCGCGAGTGCGTCGGCTGCGCCTGGATGGTGTGGGAACCGGCTCGCGAGCACGGTCGCGGCGGAGATGAGTCTGGAGGTTGAGGCGCGCGAGTTGAGCGCACGCGATCCGAGACACGCGATCCAGAGAGATTCCTCCGCGAGTGATTCGTCGGTCGAATCCGTGAGACCAAGAAGAGCGTCTATCGCGTGCAATCGATCCTCGTCCGTTCCTTGTGTGATGTTCGCACGGGCGATGATGAAGCGTGCGAGTTCGGGGAGGGTGCCTAGATCCGGGGATTCGTGCTTGACGATCCGCTGGATCGAAGCATCGATCTGCGGGACCAGGGGTTCGTAGTTGGATCGGAGATCGAGCAGTGGTTCGAGCGGATCGGGGTGAGCGCTTTGGAATCGGAAGGCTGTCTGTGACTCAGCGAGCAGCAGCGCCCATGCGGGATCCGTGGTGAACGGGGGCTGATTGACCACATCGCTGGGGATGGGTTGGGTGCTGCTCAGGATCAGGATCGCGTGGGCGGAGATGATCGGGGAGTAGTTGAGGGTGTTCTGCTCGTCGAGCAGTGTTTGAAGATCGGAAGTATCGGAAGTGAGCTGCGCGAGCGCGATCCGTCTTCGCGCATCCAGATCCGGCGAGACGAACACCGCTTCGGTGAGCGAGTCGATGAGTGTGGTGATGGATTCGTTGGTTTGATTTGGTGTCTGCTTGAGCAAGACCGTTTCCGCGAGGAGTAGGGCGCTGCGCGGATCTGATGGGTCTGCTCCTTCGAGCATCGCATTGATTCGTCGGAGTGCATTCTCGATGGAGTCGAGGTCCGCTTTGGATGGGATCGAGGAGGTGGCTCGGTAGTAGGAACCCGCGGCTTTGAGTGCTGCGAGTTGCTCATCTGCGGCCGTGAGTCGGTTGTCGGTGGTGGTCGGGGGCGCGGGGGCGGGTTCGGGATCGGGTGAAACGAGCTGGTTGTAGGTGATCACTTGGTGGTCGTTGTGTCCGTCGCCGTGGAAGACACCAATAGTGCGCATGATCCCGGTGGGGTCCTCGTCGAGGAGTTGGATGGTTTTGATGACAGCGGGTCGCGTGCCTGAGATTGGGTCGAGTGGGTTGAGTTCGTCGAGTCGCTGTCGAACAGATTTGAGTCCCCCTGCCCAGGGTGCTTCGGTGCGTTCGATCCCGCGCGAGATCAGGAGGATCATGTCGGGCTCGAGTTCGAGGGCCGCGGCGAGTCCGTCGACTGGATTGGATTGACCTCGTGCGGGCATGGCGTTGAGCCAATCCGCGACGGCTTGCTTGTTGGCGCGCGTGGCGCGTGGGAGCTTGCCCTTGGATGTCGCGAGTGTTGGAGAGGTGTGGGTGGAGTCTCCCAGTTTCCGAAACGCGATGACTTGGAAACGCTGCGTGGGACTGAGTCGGTCGATGGATTGCAGGAGTCGCTCGCGGATATACGAGAGCGAGGTCATCGTAGCGCCGGAGGTATCGATGACATACACGATCGAGCGGGCGGCTCCGGTCGAGACGCCTGCGAAGCTGATCGAGCTCGGCGCTGAGGAAGGTTCGGCCGAGAGTGTTGAGGATTGATTGACCAGTTGATCCAGGGTCGCGGCGCTCATCGCTTGGGACGCGATCGGGGTGGGCGATTGGAGGGATCTGGCGCTCTGATCGAGCAGGTTGGGCTGCTGCGGGGTTGGTGCTTGCTCGCGCGATGGAGATGGGTCGGGATCTTGAGAGACTTCGTCGTCGTTGGTCTCGGGGGTTGATGGGGGCGCGGCAACGACCTCGAGTTCAGCGAGCGGGAGTGTTCTGGTCTTGGGTTCTTCGGCGATGATGGACGCGGCGCGCGATCCGATGATGATCAGCAGCGTGAGGAGAGCCGCGTGGATGATGATGGATACGCCGGGGGGGAGCGCCCATCTCAGGATCGATCGTTGGTCTCGCACGAGTTATTCTAGGGAATCTGTTCTCAAGTTTTGGCTTGCGTGCGGCGTGTTACGGGGTCGGGTTGCTGCTGGGTGGGGGCGTGCGATCAAACGAGCTCCGATCCTGAGGCGGTGCTTCGGGGTCTGGTTTGTGCTTGATTGGTTTCGCAGGATTGGTGTTGCTTCCTGAACCACCGGTTACATAGGGATCGCGTCGTCCTGGACGGAAGAGGATGCGGTCGATCGAGAGCGGTCCTGCACCGAGGAGCGCGACACTGAGGGTCATGATGACGAGCGCGAACTGCCAGAGCAGGACGTTGTACGCTGTGGGCGCCCAGACATCGGCTCTGTGGGGGATGAAGCCGAGGATCGAGTTAGTGTCGTGGAGCATCGCGGGACCGATGTTGGTTGACCAGATCGCGACGAGCATGACGGTCATCAGCGAGAACGCGCTGAGGCGCGTGAGGAATCCGATGAGCAGGAACACACCCGCGGCGAGTTCGGTGATCGCGGTTGCCCATGCGGAGATGATGGGCATCTTCCCGCTCCCCATCCACTTGGGCAGCAGCGGAGTGAGTGGTTGGGAATCTTCGGTGAGCGCGGGGTTCGCGGCGTTGTCGATGAGCAGCGCGATGCCGTAGACACGCTTGATCCGGACCGGGTCGGGGTAGTCCGATCCGACGGCGGGTGCTGAGGACTGGAGCACTTGGGTGAGGGTGTAGTACGGCGTGTTGCGGGCGCGTGCTGCAGGGGCACGGGGAGAGCCTTCTTCAGTTTCGAGTTCGGACCCTGAATCTATCGGGAGCTCCTCGGCTTGATCTAAGAGATCTTCTGCTTGATCGAGATCATCGCTGTCTGCAGGGAGCGCCTCTTCGATTGTTGGTTGCGTGGTGTCAGGGAGCGGCGAGTCGGGTTCGCTCGGGGTCTGTGCTTCTGGAGTTTCGGGCTGTGGATCAGCGAGGAAGGTGACGCCGAGGTTTGCGAGTCGTGCGGCGGGGTCTCCCTGGACTGTGGTGGTGCCGAGGATTTTGCCGGCGCCTGCCCAGAGGAAGGTGATCGCGAGCGCGAGGCGCAGCAGGAAGGATGGAAGGGTCAGTGCGATGTGATCACGGCAGCGCATAGGGGGCTCCCATTTGGTGTTTCCGGAGGTCCGATGGTGCTCAGGACAGATCCTTGGTGTACCATCACTCTACATTGATATATGAGGGTGTATCGGCCAGTTGGAATGGATTCGGCCCGGAATTGGGCGGTAAAGTGTACCGATTGGCCGGTTTGCGGGATCTTTGAGCGGATCATCGCACCTCACACACCACCGCGGGTGTGGCGGAACTGGTAGACGCGCCAGATTTAGGTTCTGGTGGGCATAGCCCGTGCAGGTTCGATTCCTGTCACCCGCATTTCTGGTCCACATGACCACACAGAAAAACCCCCGGCATTGTTGATGCCGGGGGTTGTTGGTTTTGGGTGGGGTCTCGAGTTATGGACACCCATTCGCAAACGAGGACAGGAAGAGTGAGATATCGAAGAAGTCGAACTCGCCGTCTTGGTTGAAGTCGGCCGCGGGGTCCATCGCGGTGAACTGGGACAGGAAAGTTGAGATGTCGAAGAAGTCGATCTCGCCGTTGAAATCGATGTCCGAATCACAGACTGCACCGATGCGGATCTCATCAGCGAAGTATCCGATCTTGTAGCTCAGGCGCGGATCGGCTGGTGGCGGGGGCGCGATGAGCGTGTCGAATGTGCCGCTGACTCCCGCGTCGGCAGTCACGATGGTCGCGACAAATGAGGTGGTCGGGACGAATCCATCGATGAGGGAGATATCGAGTGTGCCGTCGGCCTGGAAGGTGGACGATGAGTCGATCGCGTCATGGCTCAGTGGTCCGGCGATCTCGATTTCGAGCGCGCTGGAATCAGTGAGTGTGATCGGGCTGGAGGCTGAGAGTGTCCCTGCGGAGAGTCCCGGAGCGATGGTGCCCTGATTGATGAGGGGGGTATTGATGGTTCCGATTCCAGAGATAGTGTGCGATGGGCCGTTGGTCAGGACGCGATCGAGTGTGTCGCTGTTGATCCGTGCGCGGATTGAGAATCCTGAGAGCTTGAGCTCGCCGGAGCCGTCGAGTGTGAGATCGTTCTGGAGAGTCATGAATGTGGACGCGGCGACGTTTCCTGGATTGACATTGATCGTTTCGTTATTGGTGTGGGTGCCGCTGAGTTCAAGGGTCCGTCCCTGTTCGACAATGAGCATTGCTTCGTTCGTGACATTCTCGAATCGGGTTGTGCCGCCTTGAACATTGAATACCCCGGTTCCTGAGGATTCGATAAAGCCTCCAGAAATGAGTGTGTTTTGGAGTTCAACCTCGGCGTCGTTCGCAGCGATGGATGCTCCGGAATTTTGGATCACGCTTGATCCAGTGCTGATTTCAAGGATCGCGTTGTTGTTGGATTGGATCGTGTTGTTATTCATGATCTCGACATTGTCGATGAAGAGTTCTTGGCCTGGTTCTTCGGCAAGGATCTGGCCGTTATTAATCATATTTGCGTCGATGCGCCCGAAGCCTTGGATGGTGTGATTTGGACCATTCGTGATGGTGAATGTCGAAAGAACAGAGACGATTTGAGCTCTGGTCGAAACGCCGTTGAGGGTTACGGTTCCGTTGCCATTGAATGAGCCTGAGTCCATGAATCGCAGGTTTGTTTGGGCGGCGATATTGGTCGGGTTGATCAGGATGTTCCCGTTGTTGGTGATGGAGCCTCGGATTTGAAGCGCATCGCCAGCAGTGACATGAACTTGTGCTTCGTTGACCACGGACCGGAGTTCGGTGACGAATACCACTTCGTGGATTCCGGTTCCGCTGGTGAGGGTTCCACCCTCGATTTCGGGGCCGTTGTACCTGATGTTGCTTCTATTCGCGTCGAGAGATCCACCAGCGGTCTGGTCGAGTGTGATGTTGTTGATCTCAAGGATGCCGTCATCGGCTGACATGGTGCCGTTGTTCGTCTTGTTTTCACCGGAGCACAGGAGGGTTACGCCTGGGACATTGGCGGTGATGAGTCCGTTGTTCACAACACTGCCGAAGATTCGTCCAAAGCCGTCGATGGTGTGGTTGACATCGTTAGTGATGACTCCGCCGCCGGCGGTGGTGATCTGGGCGCGTGTCGAGACGCCGTTGAGTTTGACGACCCCTGACCCGGTGAGCAGGACATCGTTATCCGCATCGAGCGTGGTTACTGCTGCGATATTGTTCGGGTTCACGAGGATTTCGCCTGAGTTTGTGATGGTGTCGGAGAGATTCAGGGTTCTCCCGGTATCGACGAGGACATCCCCGTTGGTCTCGAGGTCATCAAAGATTGGCGAACCTGTCGAGGTGACAACACCTCCGTTGATGCCTTCGACGGTGCCTCCAGAAATGGTGGCGCTTTGGATATTGACCGATCCGCCGTCTGCTCGGATGACGCCGGAGGGGGTTTGATTGATCAGAAGGGTGTCGAAGTTCAGATGGAGGATGCCGTCGTTGGTCGCTCCGATGATGCTGTTGTTATTGATGTTTCCAAAGCGGAAATCGAGCGTGTTGAACGGGCTATTGGCGCCGATGGTGCCGTTGTTGTTGATGTCTCCGAAGAGCTGCCCGAATCCCTCAATAGTGTGTCCTGCGCCTTGGGTGAGTGTGGAACCGGCTTCGATGATGAGGCGTGCGCGTGTGGATAGTCCGTTGAGGACGATCGACCCGCTCCCGTTGAGACTCGCAGAGTCTTTCCAGAAGAGCGAGGTCTGCGCGGCAGCGCTGGTGGAGTTGATGACATAGGTGCCCTCGTTTTCAAAGTCTCCAAAGAGCTCGTGCTGGCGACCGAACTGGAGTTCGATCGTCGCGTCGGGATTCATGTTGTCGATGTCGTTGGTGTCGAAGTTGCCGCCGATGGTGATTGTGTAGAGCCCATTGTTGGGGATCACCGCGTTGTTGGTTGAGTTGATTGGCGCGATCGTGGGGCTCCAGTTGGTCGGGATGGACCAGAACCCGTCCGTGGTGAGATCCCAGGTCGATGTCTGTGCGAGCCCCGCGCTGTTGACCATCGCGAGGGCGGATACGGCTGAAACGAACTTGATGTGCATTACTCTCTCCATTGAATGCAATATGAACTGTGTGTGTGAATTACACATACACCCCCAGCAGTGTGCTACAAAGGGGCATGTTGATAACGAACGATCTTACGGACACCCGTTGGCGAACAACGACAGGAAGAGCGAGATGTCGAAGAAGTCGAATTCTCCGTCCTGGTTGAAGTCCGCGGCCGGATCCATCGATGTGAACTGAGACAAGAAGATTGAGATGTCGAAGAAGTCAATCTCTCCATTGAAATCGATGTCCGAATCACAGACTGCACCGATGCGGATCTCGTCTTCAAAGTAGCCGATCTTGTAGCTCAGGCGTGGATCCGCTGGTGGTGGGGGCGCGATGAGTGTATCGAAGGTCCCGGTGACACCCCCGTCGGCGGTCACGATCGTTGTGACGAAGGATGTGGTCGGGACGAATCCATCGATGAGTTGGACATTGAGCACGCCGTCTGCGTGGTAAGTGGATGTGGAATCGATCCGGTCATTGCTTGACGCGCTCGCAATCTCGACCTTATAGGTGCTTGTGTCTGAAAGCGTGATTGGTTGCGATGCGCTCAAGACTCCGACGGACAGCCCCGGCGCGAAGGTGCCGTGGTGGGTGAGCGGTGCGTTGATCTGACCGATTCCCGAGAGGGTCTGGTCCGCTCCGAGTGTGAGCCCGGCGCCGGTGATCTGTGATCGAGAAGTGGAACCGTTCAGGATGATATCGCCCATCCCGTCGATCATCGCGGGAGCGGATGATGTCAGTGGGGTTGCGAATCCTCCGTTGGTGTTGTTTATGGTGATGGTGTTGTGATTGGTCAGGGTTCCAGCGACCTCAATCGATGACCCGCTGTTGCTGCTCATCGGTGCGAGATTCACGACATCTTCGAGCACTGCTGAACTGATGACTCTGGTTGCTCCTGAAGCGAGTGCATCGAGGGTGCCGCCCTTGATGGCGGCGCCTGTGAGTGTGAGCAGGCCGTCGTTATTGAGGATCTGTCCGCCGGCGGATTGGTCGATCTCGATATTTTGTACAGTGATCGCTGAGGTCGGCTGGATCTGGATGAGTGTGTTGTTCACCTTGTTCTGGATCTGCAGAGTCATCGTCTGGTTCGGGACTTCAGAACTGATCAAGCCGTTGTTGATCAAGGATGCGTTGACCTGACCCATCCCTCGCACGGATTGGAGGCTGTCGATCGTTCCGGTTTGACCCGGATCGGAGTTGAGCTGCGATCGGCTGCCGGTGCCGTTGAGCACGATGGACCCTGTCCCGCTGATCGAGGATGAGTCGGTGAATACCAGTGAAGTGGGGAAGCCTCCGTTGGAGTTGTTGACGATGATTGTGTCGTTGTTCTCTATGCCGTTGGGGATTCTGAGCACGGTCCCGGTGTTCATCGATGTCGCGGCGTTATTGACGACTTGGTCATAGGTCGTGATGCCGGAGTTCAGGAGCACTGACCCGGCGCTCGCGTTGATGGTGCCATCGATAATGTCGGTGGTATCGAGGGTCAGGAGTCCATCCCCGACATTGATTTGTGCCGCGGGGTCTTGTGTGATGGTGATGTTGCTAATGTTGATGGTGGAGTCGGGTTGGATAGAAATCAGGTTGTTGTTGACCTTGTCATTGACGCGGAGGAACATGGTCTGACTTGATCCGGAGGAATCGATCTGTCCGTTGTTGATTAATGAAGCGTTGATCTGACCGAATCCATTGACGAGATGGTCACCCGCGATGGTCATGGTGTGACCGATATCGGTATTGAGCTGTGCTCTGCTTCCCGAACCGTTCAGGAGGGTGTTCCCTGTACCTGATAGAGTCGTGGAATCTTTAAACTGGATCGGTGTCGGGAATCCGCCGTTTGAGTTATTCACGGTGATAGTCGAGTTGTTGATCAGTCCGTCGGTGACTTCCAGTACAGTGCCGGTGTTCATGGAGAGTGGTGAGTTCAGTTCCATGCTGTCAAATGCGTTGACACCTGAGTTCAGTCGTGCGAATCCGATGGTTGAGTTGATTGATCCATCCAGGATCGTGGTCGAGTTCATATCGAGCAGGCCTTCGTCGATCTGGATACTGCCCCCACCTGTCTGATCCACTGTAATCGGATTTAGGGTCATGATTGAGTCGTTGATAATCCGGTAGATGTTGTTATTGACTTGATCTGCTGAGTTAAAGAGGAGCGAGGTTGATGGGAAGTTTGCGACGATCTCGCCGTTGTTGGCGATCGTGCACTGGATGACGCCCTGTCCCAGGATGGTGTGGGTGGATGCCTGGGTGACCAGGTCGGCCGGGTCGAGCGCAAAGAGAATTGATCGTGTTCCTACTCCGTTGAGAAGAATGCTCCCTGTTCCGTTGAGCGCAAATGGGTTCTGAAACTGGATTGCGGATTGGAATCCGCCGTTGCTGTTGTTGATGGTGAGTGTTCCATCGTTCTGAACGGTATCGATGAGGTTCAACAGGACTCCGGTAGTGGTTTCTCCGTTCCCAGTGAGTTGCACGGAATCAAATGTATTGGTGCCTTGGTTGGCGGTCCAGTTGAAACCAGGCATGGATTGGATCGTTCCGTTGGTGACGACTGAGTTCTGGAAGTTGAGATTCCCGTCAACCACACTGATTGTGCCGCTCGGAGATTGTGTGATGTCCAGGGTCACGAGGTTCATGATCGAGCCGTTGATAACTTCGATGCTGTTGTTGTTGGTCCAGGCACCGGTCCGCACATCCAATAGCGTGCTCGGCGTGCTGGCACTGATGGTACCATCGTTCACGAAATCCCCGATGATGCGTCCGATGCCGTTGATGGTGTGTCCAGCGCCATTGGTCACCACTGCGCCTCCGGCGGACACGACCTGAGATCGTGTCCCTGAGCCGTTGAGCGTGATGGTCCCGGTTCCTGAGATCATTCCGGTGCTGTTGAAATTGAAGTTGGATGCGAATCCTCCGTTGGAGTTGTTGATGAGGATGAGCCCGTTGTTGATGATGCCGTTCTGGACTCCCAGCGTGACACCAGTGTTGGTCGAGAGGGTGCAGTCGGGATCAAAGATGCTGACGGATCCGAGTCCATTGGTGGTGACATTGAGTGTCGCGGTGTAGGCCCCCCCGATCGAGAAGACGGCGGTCTCGGTCACCATGCTCGGGACGGTCGCGGGTGTCCAGTTTGCAGGGGCGTTCCAGAGTCCACCGGCTCCGTTGTTCCAGTTGATATTCTGCGCGCTGGCGCTGGTGGCCGCGGTCCCTGCGAGTGCGATGAGTGCGAGTGCTTTGGTGGGGAGGGTATTCATGGCGAGTTCTCTCTTGGTGTGTGTCTCTCTCAAGTGTCGATCTATGGACCGATAGACCAAGTTTATAAGGGAAATGCACTAAGCCAAAAGAAAAAACCCGTGAGAACACGGGTTTTTGGGGTTTGGGGGGGAGTTTGCTTTATGGGCAGCCCGCGCTGAACGCCGTCAGGAAGCCTGAGATATCAAAGAAGTCGAATGCGCCGTCTCCTGAGAAATCTGCGGATGGGTCCTGAGCACCGAAAGCTGTAAGGAATCCGGAGATATGGAAGAAGTCGCGCACGCCGTCGTCGTTGAAGTCGGCGATGCAGTCTGGAGCATCGACACAGGACGCGAGTTCGATCTTCACGGCATCGACCCCCGCTTCGACGACGGATCCATCACCCGTATCTCCGGCACGGAATCGGATCCGGACCTGGGTCGATGGGTTGGTGTAGATCTCGCTGAGATCGAAGCTGTAGACATTCCATCCGCCTCCGGCGTTCGGGTGACCCGGTCCGATGGTGTCGAGGGATTGCCAGTTCGCGCCGTTGTTGTTGGAGATGTCCACAAACATGGTGTCGTCGGTGACGCCGATGTTGTTGGAATACCAGAGCGCGTAGGAGAGGATGGGGGTGCCTTCACCGGTTGCGTCGAGCGCGGGGGAGGTGAGTGTGGTGGTCCCACCGTCCACATCGGAGTTGCCCTCTTCGTTGTCGGTCAGGTAGCAGCGTCCGGAACCATCGAAGTCGGTTGGTGGATCGCCGCGTCCGCCTCCGCCGTTAGGTACGCCGCGTTCCCAGGCGCCGTCGTCAACCGATCCGGAGACCGACCAGCCGCCGTTGGTTTGGAAGTTCTGGGAGTAGGTTTCTTCGAATCCCGATGCGACGGAAGCGGAGTAGAACTCGCTGGGTGCGTTGACCGGGAGGGTTTTGGTTTCGCCGTCGCTATCCGTTGCGCGGAAGTAGTAGCGGAACTCTTCGCCGCAGTCGATCTGCGGGGACTGCGCCGATGCGGTGCCGTCGCCGTTGTTGATCATTGCGATCGGTGTGAATCCCGAGCCATCGACATCAACGAACATCTCGATGGCCTGGAAAGTGGTGCCGTCGCGGGTCACGATGTTGACATTGATCGGGTTTCCACCTTCGGGGAGGACATTCTCTGGGAGACCGTCGGCTTGCTGGAGTGCGAAGCCATCAAGGTCTGCGTCCAGACGGACGAGGAACAATCCACGCTCGATGTCTGAGATCGCGATGGTTCCTGATGGGAAGAACGGGTAGTTCGACCACGCACCATTGAAGTTGCTGCTGTTGGATCCTGGATATGTATCGAAGTATGCGACCTCAACCGGATTGGTTGGATCGAGTGCGTCAAAGACACGGAGTCCCGAACGGTAGTTGGACTCGTAGATGACCGAGTCGCGTGTGTAGAGGTTGTGGTCTGCGGCTCCGAGTCCGCTGGTGAAGCCTCCGATGAACTGTGGGTTCTCGAGGTCTTCGACATTGATCATGCGTGTCGTGGTGACGGGAACCTGTCCGCCTTGCTCGTCGAGTTCGTCGTTGAGATAGAGGATCGTGCGATCGGTCGAGAGCCAGCACTGGTGGGAGTAGGACGAGTTTGGGTAGAAGAGTGTCGACAGGGTGATCGGGTTGTTGGGATCGGTCACATCCGCAATACGGAGACCGGTTTCGGTCGCGCCGTTGCCGAATCCGGAGGAGAGGAACGCGATCTCGCGTCCATCGTACTCGCCGCCTTCCCAAATGACGACCTGTGCGTCGTGGACATACATCTCGGTCCATCCATTATTGAGTGATGGGAGCGCGGGGTTGGAGATGTCGATGTTGATCAGTCCGCCGTTGCCGATGTTGGCGCCGCAGATCCAGAGCGACCCGGAGTCTTGATTGACAACGATGTTGTGTGTTGAGGAGTATCCGCCGCTGGTCCAGTTGCGGACGAGGGTGACATTCCCGTTGTCGATGTTGGAGAGGTTCATGACCTGGATGCCCGAGCCGCCTTCGGAGACGCCGTATGCGTACTGCCCGACGACTTTGACATCGTGCCAGAGTGAGGATGGTCCGGAGATGGTGTCGACGACGACGGGATTGATCGGGTCGGTGATCTCGACGAATCCGTATCCGCCTTCGAGACCCATGATGACATATTCGCGCCCGGATGGGGAGACATATCCCCAGCAGTCGTTGCCCGAGTTGCGGTTGACGCCTGGGAAGTTATTGAGCGGGATATTGGCGAGCAGGGTCATGTTCTGGAAGTCGAACAGCCCGCGGTTTTGGGTCGAGTCGCCGGCGGTCCAGATCGGCCCGAAGACCGGTGGTTGGCGATCGAGGAGTTTGAGGTAATCGTCGTCGTGTGCGCTTGCAACGGTCGAGCAAGCAAGCGTGAGGGAGATCGCGGTAAGGGTTTGGCGAGAACGCGATCCCTGGGAGGACTGGTGACGCATCGAATTTTCCTTTCAAGACCCACCGATCTGACTGGATCGGCGTACAACTGGAGCGATGGCCTCGAGCGAGGCGTCTCTGTATACGCTGAATCGTCGTTTCCGGTTGCTTTTTTCGCGGAATCCGGAGAATCTAGTGCGAATTACGCGTCAACGATTGCACGGCCCTCGTATGGGGATCCGAAAGGAGATCTGGATGCAGAGAACAGTGGTATATTGGACGCTGATTCTGTTCATGACGAGCGTTTCCGCTTCGTTCGCACAGTCGGAATCCGACAATCTGCGCCGATCCCTGTTGGTTGCTCAGCAAGAGGTTGAGCCGACGGTGACGATCCGATGGTTGAGTAAGACCGGCCCTCGCGTGCTCAAAGGCACACTGCCGTACGGCCCCCCAATGGGTGGCGAAGTCCTCAACCGGGTCGAGGTCGACAGCGAGGATGCTGAGTCAACCGATGCGAGCAGTAACATCCGGGCATATATGGCGCTGGGCGGTTCCCGCGTGGATACCGGTGCGGGACATCCCAAAGGCGTGGTGGTGCGAGTGGGGTTGACGAAGGTTGATTCGGCTCGTCCATTCTTTGCGAAGATCGTCCCCGGGACATCGGTTGTGATCGAGCTCGAAGGGGTCGCGCTGACCCAGCCCGTCAAGTTCCACGAGGGTACGGCCCTGATGCACATGAAATACGCGATCGGGGATCTGGAAGCGTGTTCACTGCCTGGGACCGCTCGGAACCAGTACCTGCTCTCCCATCCGGACGACACACTCGCGGGACGCGTGACAGAGGGGCTCAACGCGACGCGTGGCGCGTTTGAGGATCGGGGAGCGGGAATGCTCCACGGCGACTTTCGTATCAATATCAATGAGAACGAAGACGGCGCCGAACGCGTTGGGTTCCGATTCGAAGTGCCGTATGGCATGTTCCGGCATCTTCAAGATCCTTGGGACTCGGTGCTTCCGGGGACCTTCTTTGAACCGATCCACCTGCATGCGGAAGTCGAGATGCTCCCGCTCTGGGCAACCCCGATCGATCTCTCGCAGATTGTGGATACCGAAGCCGAGGTGCGCAACGAGACCAACGAGCCACGGCGTCTGAACGAGGAAGCTGTGGACGAGCCCACGACCGATTCTGAGATCAAAGACGACTGATCGTGTAGAGTACGCGCATGACACCACTCAGCGATCATGACCGGCGTGCGCTCGATGCGGCGTACGAGCAAGCCCTCAAATCACAGAGCGAAGGGGGGATCCCGATCGGTTCGGCGCTGATGTCGCGTGATGGAACCATCGTTGCGGTTGGTCACAACGAGCGTGTCCAGAGCGGGGATCCCACGGCTCACGCGGAAACAGTTTGTATCCGCAACGCGGGGCGCCGGCGCGATTGGCACGAGCTCACGCTCGCATCCACGCTCTCTCCATGCGCGATGTGTACAGGTACGGCGGTGCTGCACAGGATCCCGCGTGTGGTGATCGGTGAGCACGAGACATTCCTGGGTCGAGAAGATTGGCTCACGCAGGAAGGTGTCGAGGTGGTGCTCGCGGACGATCAGCGGTGCATCGGGTTGATGCGCGCGTTTATCAATGATCGGCCAGAGCTTTGGGACGAGGATATCGGCATTCCGCCGTCTGAATGAGCGGATGGTTAGACGGTGCCGTACATCCGATCGCCCGCATCTCCGAGACCCGGGACGATGTACCCCTTGTCATTGAGATGATCATCGAGCGCCGCGGCGTAGATCGTGAGTCCGGGATGATCATGCTGCAGTCGCTCGACGCCTTCGGGTGCGGCGACGAGACAGATCATGCTGATGTCTCTGGCGCCCGCTTCCTTGAGCATCGTGATCGCTGCGGAGGCGCTGCCTCCGGTCGCGAGCATCGGGTCGACGAGGATGACCGGTCCTGCGTCGATGTCGCTTGGGAGTTTGTTGAGATATGCGATTGGCTCGAGCGTATCTTCGTCTCGCGCTAGGCCGAGGTGTCCGACGCGGGCTTCAGGCATGACCTCGAGGATGCCGTCGATCATCCCGAGTCCGGCGCGGAGGACGGGAACGATCGTGATCGTCCCTTCGAGGCGCTGTGCGGTTGTCTTGGTGACGGGTGTTTGAATCTCGATGGGTTTGGTCTTGAACGAGCGGGTGACCTCGAAGACCATGAGTCCCGCGATCTGCGAGAGCGTTGCGCGGAACGGGCGATGCGTGGTCCGTTCATCTCGGATCGTGGACATCTTGTGCGCGATCAGTGGGTGGTCGAACACGACGAGCGGCGGCTGGGTGATGGTCTGGGACATGCATGAGTGTATGGAAGGAATCGGGAGTGTGCATCAAAAAACCCCGAGACCGCGTGGGTCTCGGGGTTTGGGTTTCACACATCTGAGCGTGGTGCTCAGCGAGCGGTCTCAGAGTTGATTATGGGCAACCAGCTGAGAACGCGGTGAGGAATCCGGAGACATCGAAGAAGTCGAACAGACCGTCATCGTTGAAGTCTGCAGCGGAGTCTTCGTTGCCGTAGGCAGTGAGGAACGCTGAGATATCGAAGAAGTCGAGGATGTCGTCGCCGTTCATGTCTGCTTCACAGACGGAGTCAGCGGTCGGGACGATCGCTGCGAACGAGAGGGTATCGTTGCTCTTGAATGCTTCGGTTGAGACGGTACCGTTGGTTGGTGCAGCGTTGGTGGTGAACCAGTAGTTGTACATGGTTCCCCAGCGGACTGCGTTGCCCATGAGGTTCTCGGAAGCTTTTTCCGAGTTCCAGGTCACGCCCGATACGCCCTCGACTGGAGCCCAGTCGGTTGGGTTGACATTCTCGTCGACGGTTGAGTGGTAGGTCACATCGTTGAACCCGAAGTTCGAGGTTGCGGATGTCACTGGGACATTGAATGATGCAACGCTGAGGTCGGAGTTCTGGTTGTAGACGCCGTAGTCATAGCGCCAGTTGCCGTCACCGAGGTCGGTTGCCTTGGAAGCGACGATGATGCGTCCTTCGCCTGGGTAGTCTTGTTCGGTGATGACGACACCAGGATCTTGTGCTTGCCAAGCATAGATTGCAGGGACTTCACGGAAGGTGGTTCCGGTGGTGTTTGCGTTGAAGCTCGACTGGTTGATGTTGAGCTGGCGGTAGGTCGCGTTGTTGAAGTTGGTGCCGAACTGTGAGTCTTGCTTGTGGACATAGACACCTTCGACGTAGTAGGTCGCGGTTGAGTCTGCGATGTCCGACTGCTTGACCTGGATGCGCTTGAAGATGTTGTTTCCGCCTTGGTTGATCCCGGTGTACGGGTAGACGAAATCAGCGGTGAAGCCGTTGACTTCGGTACGAGGACCGAGGTCGGCTTGGTTGCCGTTGAGACCAGCGCCGTATGGGTCGGAGCAGCCTGGGCCGAGGTGCGAGAAGTCGCCGCCTGGCTGACATGGCTGACAGACATTGCCCTGGAGGGAAGCGAATGAGTGCTTCACTTGGGTGACACCGAGCTGGGTAAGGCGCTCGGTTTCGTTGTCGTATTTCCAGATGGTGACCGCGATGACCGGGTGGTTTGGTGTGCCGTCGATCCATTCAGCGGGCATGTTCCCGATGTTACATGCGGTGGTACCGACTGAGTATGCGCGGATGGTTTCGCCTGCGACAACGCGGGTGCCGTGGTTCTGTACATCTGGGAGTGCTCCACAGATGACGTCGGTGAACAGGTCACCTGCTGTAGCGGTACCGGTGCAGGCAGCCAACACGGCTGCGAGAGTCAAACGATTCATTTTTATTCCTCCAGTGGGATTGTCAGGGGGTTTTGTTGATCCAGAGTACAGGATGAACACGGCAATTGGTAGGGCAATTCAGAGAGTTCGGGAACAATTTTCCCTGAACATTGCCCAAACATGGATAATTTACGGACAGCCTTGGTTGTAGAGGCCAACGAATGTGCTGAGATCGAAGAAGTCCAGGACGCCGTCTTCGTTGAGATCCGCGATTTCGTACTGATCGTTGAACAAACTCAGGTACAGTCCGATATCGAAGAAGTCCACATTCCCATCCTCATTCCAGTCGGCCGGGCAGAGCTCGACTTCAGGACTCAGATCGCAGGGCAGCCCATCAAGGTACTCCAGAATCGCGTCCTGGACTCGCGGGTGTAGTCGCAGATCGATGTTGGAGAGTCCTCCAGGGCAGGTGTGGCAGTACGACATGATGGTCGAGTCGAGCGCGTCGGAGCAATCGCCGTTGCCGCACCCGTCGATGATTGGTGTGTAGGAATCGTGCGTGTGTCCGGTCCCGAAGTTATGTCCGAGTTCATGGGCAACAACCATGATGTCCCAGTTGCTGTGGGAGTTGTCTTGGAGCGGATTGGGGAAGAACCCGTTGAGGTTGGCGCTGACCCCGATGCTCCAGAAGTTGTCGCAGGTTGATGGGAAGTACGCGACACCACCACCCAGATCGCGGGCGCTGAGCCCGTGGACATTGGAGCGTTCGATGCTCGCTTCGGGTCCGCTGTTGAACTCGTCTTGAACGCGATCGAGGAAGACCCCGATATCGTCGCCGCCGTAGGGATCGTTGTTGGTTTCGTAGGTACGCAGGAACGAGAGTGAAACAGTCATGTTCACATCGCGGTCGTAGATCGTTGATACAGCGGCAAAGAGCGCCGAGGCATACGACGCCGCGGCTTCGGTATCCCCCGCAAACAGATTATTTGAGAACTCAAAGTCGGTATCCACAGCGATGGTTGCGTTGCGTGGTGGACCAAACCCTTGATTTTCCGATGTTTCCGCTGCTTCACGCTTGGGGCTCATGCTCAGTCCGAGCGGATTGAATCGGGGGTTGTTGACATCGACGCCGCAGTTCTGTCCGAGTGGTTCGATCTCAAGAAGATCCGATGGGAAGACGGTCAGGTCTCCCGCGGCTTTACCGTTCTGAGAATACACACCGGTCGAGATCACATGAGGTTGTCCCTGAAACTCGATGTACCCCGAGGTCCCGAACCGGGTCACGGCGATGTACGCGATCTGCGATTCGTCGCTCGCGAGATGACCACGCAGGTGGATGTCGCTCGAGAGATCGATCGGGCGTTCGTTCCCCTGAGCATCGACGGAAACGATCAGCGCGTTGTCTGTGAAGGGATTGAATCGTTCGAGTTCGAGCTGGATCTGGGATCCGTCGAGCATCGTAATAGGCAGTTCCACAAGATCACCGATCCGGACTTGCGAGAGCACGCTGACATTCGTGAGCGCGGCGGTGGTTGAAGCGTGCTCGATGGTGTGGACATGGGCTGGCTGTGATCCAGCGATGGCAGAGAGGGACATCGCCGAGGATGCGGCGGCGGCGAGAAGGAACGGCATCGACATCTGGTGAGACTCCGGTTTGGATCGTTGAATGGCGAATGCATGCTGTGGTTCGGGAAAACCAAGCCGTGCGGGAACAGCGCCCTGACGATCGATGAACAGAATGGTGGTACACAACGTGGGGAGAGTTCCCCTGAGTGGATATCCAATGATTCGGGGTGCTGATTCAATCGGTTCCCTCCAGCGTGCGTGAATTCGCGGTAGATTCCAACGAAATGGGTGATTTCTGGTCGATGCCGTTCGCTTGCGCGTAAAAAAGCCGCGATCACTCGCGGCTTGTGGGGAGTCAGGATGGGTTTTGGGTTCTTACTCGTCGTCTTCGTCGCCGTCGACGAGCGGTCCCATGGTTTCGGGCTCGGGTTCCGGCGCGGACTTGCATGTGAGCAAGATGCCTGCACCACCGATTGCTGAGAGCGCGGACGCGACCAGGATCGCGAGTTTGGCGTGCTCAAGATGGGTAATGCTGTCGGCGTACGCGAGGTTGGCGATGAAGATGGCCATGGTGAATCCGATGCCGCCGAGCATGCCGGCGCCAAAGATGTGTCTCCAGCTCACGCCGCGTGGGAGCGACGCGATTCCGATCTTGCATGCGAACATGCAGAAGAGTGCAATCCCGACGGGCTTCCCGACAAAGAGGCCGAGGATGATACCGATCGCTGCTGGATCGCTGAGATTCTCGCTGATGCCGCCGTGGATCGGGATCCCCGCGTTGGCGAGCGCAAAGATCGGAATGATCACAAACGCGGCCCATGGGTGGAGGACATGCTCCATGCGATGGAGTGGTGGGAGGACGAGGCGCGAGTTGTGCATGATCGCGTTGACCGCTGCACGGCGTTCTGAGGACTGGGTCACTGCGATATCCGGATCATCGTGTGCATTGGCAAAGACATCGAGCGCTTTGCGGGTTGAGAACACGAAATTGACCGGATTGACTCGTGCGTGCGCTGGGATGGTGACCGCGAGGAGCACGCCCGCGATGGTCGCGTGCACGCCGGACATGTAGACGCAGTACCAGAGCGGGAGACCCAGCACAAGGTACAGCGTGATCCATCGGACACGGAGCACATTCATGAACATGAGTACCGCAATGATTGAGCCGGCGTATCCAAGATACGCCATCTCTAGGTTCTCGGTATAGAAGACCGCGATCACGACCAGCGCGCCAAGGTCATCGACGATCGCGAGACTGGTGAGGAAGACTTTGAGCGAGTTGGGGATGCGTGATCCGAGCATCGCGAGGATACCGACGGCGAACGCGATATCGGTCGCCATGGGGATTCCCCATCCGGAGATGGTTTCTTTCCCGAAGTTGAATGCAACAAAGATCAATGCCGGGCCGACCATACCGCCGAGAGCACCGAAGATCGGGAGTGCAGCACGCTTGGGTGATGCGAGCTCACCTACGAGGATCTCGCGTTTGATTTCAAGACCGACGACCAGAAAGAAGACCGCCATGAGGAGGTCGTTGATCCAGTGGACCATCGAGAGTCCCTGGTACCAGTGTGGTTCTTTGGGGAGCGGGTGCCAGCCGTCGCCGTGACCTGCAGCGTGATGATCGTCGTGATGAGGATCTTCGTGGTCTGCTGTGGTGTTTGTCAGATCCGCGGCGAGTTCTTGGGTTTCGTCGAGGAGCTCGTTGACGACATCGTCGTGATCATCATGATCATCTGCGTGATCACTCCCAGCAATAGCGGCTGAATCGTGAGCGTCGTCATCGTGATGACCATCGCCGTGATCTCCCCCGCCGTGCTTATCGTGGGGGTTGTCGGCGACGGTGATGCGGATCTCGGTATCGTTGAAGATCTCTTTGTAGCTGTCGTAGTCTTTGTTCGCCCAGATCATCGCGATCGCGGTCATGAGCAGGAGGATGATCCCACCTGAGCTGGAGAGCGATGCGAATCGTTGGAAGGGACGCGCCAAGCGTTCACCCGGCTCTGGGTTCAGGTCGGCTGCAGCGGTGGGGATGTGATGGTCGTCTGACATTCCTAAAGCTCCTAGAACGCAATGGTCGGTGGAGTCCCCAAAAAGGGGGCGATATTCGTGCGTTGGTCACACTTCTATCGGGCCATGCAGAGGGGTGCATTTACCGTTGAGCGGGAAGTCAGTGTGAAAATAGGTAACCCTGCACGCGATTCAGGATCCTGAACGCGTGAGCGGGCGATTTCTGCGCTTTGAGATGTACGACTCAGTGCTGGAAGGGGTACAAGGCTGGAAGATCCAGAATCTGGGTCAGTTCGTCGAGGATCTCGATACACGACTGGGCAAGTGCCGGGTCGAGCAGATCCGACTGGTTGAGTTCATCGGGGTAGCTCCGTGAGACAAAGTCCACAAGTTTGGCGTGGAGTTCATCGGTCAGGATGACCCCCTGGTGCACCGCACCGAGTTCGGTGTCCGAGAGCGGGACGCGGAGGCGCAGACATGCGGGTCCACCGCCGTTGCGCATTGATTCGCGAACATCCAGGTAGTGGACGGCGTTGACCGGGTTCGCGGTATCCGCGACCATCGCATCGATGAACTTGGACACGCGCGGGTTCTCAGAGGATTCGAGTGGCGCGATCAGAGCCATGGACTGATCGGGGAGTGTGACGATCTGGGAGTTGAAGAGGTACGACTTCACCGCGTCTTCAAGGGAGAAGTCGGTATCGTGCGCTTCGATCGGGATCAGGGGTTGGCCGAGCGGAGCAGCAAGATCGGTCAGCATGGATCGGGAGGTCGCGAACGCTTGCTCGTGATAGAGGAAGACCCGCTCATTTCCCGTCGCGATGACATCGTTGTGGAAAACACCCGCATCGATCGCGTCTGGGTGCTGTCGCGCGAAGACGACGCGTGACGCGTTGAGTTTGTGATTCCGGACAATCGCTTCGCACGCGGCCCGTGTCTGTCGCGAGGGATAAGTGCGGGCGGAGTTGGACGGATCGTGGACATCGACGCCATAGACGAAGAGTTCGATCCCAGGCTCGCCGTGGGTGTTCGCAAAACGGACGTGGTTCGCGGCTCCTTCGTCGGCGAATCGTGCTTGCGTGGGGAGGGGATCATGAACAGTGAAGTGATCCGGGTTCTTGAAGATCATCCGCAGGGCGCGGGTCGTGGTGGGGTGCTCGATCGATCGGTGGAGATTTGACACGAGGTTTGCGGGGGTCAGGTGTACCTTGTGGTCCGCGGTGTCGGGGCTCGGAGAGACCGTCGCGGCGTTGGCAGCCCACATGCTGCTGGCGCTCCAGACCGCTGCGAGCAGGGTGGGATCCGCGTCGTTGGCTTGTGCGAGCAGGTGGGCATCCGGACCTTCAAATCCGATCGCTCGGAGGAACGCGAGGTCGGGTCGTTGCTGAGGAGGGAGGACGCCTTGCGTGAGACCAAGATCCATCAGCGCCTTCATTTTCGAGAGCCCCTGGAGCGCCGCGGCTTTGGGTTTAGAGATCCCCCCGGCGTTGGAGAGCGAAGCGATGTTCCCAGCGGACAAGCCCGCGTAGTTGTGCGTCGGGCCGATGAGTCCATCGAAGTTGACTTCTTGGAAACCGCGTGGTGTCGTGTCGTTCATTGGCATGCGAGAGGATAGGTGCAAACTTGCCGGGAGCTTGGTCTATTTGGGCGGGACCGGTCGGCCGTGCGGATCGATCTGGCAGTCGGAGATCGGCACGGTCGTGTTGAGATGCTCAAGATGCTCGGCGATCTCGTGGACATTGTCCGGACGGATCCCCGCTTGATCGACGAGGTACCCCTCCCAGAGCCGGTGGCGACGGATGATCCGAGCACCCTCCTGACGACCCAGATCCGTGAGTTGGATCGAGTCTTGTGATTGAGTCACGAGTCTGTTTCGGATCGCGATCGAGAGGATCTGATTGAAGTCAGCAGAATGGAGCGTCGCTCGGAGAGATTGAGTCTGGGTCAGTGTCTCTCCGATCTCGTCATTCCTGTAGAGGAGCCCGATCAGGTCTTCGACGGCGATCGTTCGGCGGAGTGCTCGTTGGCGGGCGGCTTTCGCGATCAGCCCGTGTGTTGGTGACGCGATCGCCGCGAGCGCGACCAGGAAGCCTGACACAGTGGTCATCACCCCTGCGGCGTTGAGCGAGCTGGGCATCCCCATCGCTTCAGGAACAAACGATGCGAGGATGTACCCGATGACTGCAGCGGAAACCGCGAACACGGCGCTGAGTTTGATCTGCATCGATAAGCGATCGGTGCACAAGCGTGCGGTCGCCGCGGGACAGATCAGCATCGCGATGACGAGGATCGACCCGACCGCTTCAAAGGACGCGACAGCGCACGCGGCGGTCATCACCATCAGCATCGTGCTCATGAGTCCTGCGTGGACCCCCTGCGTGGTCGCGAGTCCAGGATCAAACGATGCGATCCGGAGCTCCTTGTGGAGCGCGACTTTGAACCCGAGCACGATGATCGTCAGAATGATGAGCGTTGTAACCTGTGTCGGGATCTCGGACAGCGTGCTTCGCGAGAGGA
>JAEPQP010000091.1 GCA_017640485.1 Phycisphaerales bacterium
CTTTGTACGGATCGCATTCGAATCCTTACACTTGTCAATCATCTCTTCGGCAGCGATTTTTCCTTCGGCGTAGAGCGACCAAAGGTGGTCATCGAGGAGCTGCATGCCATATTTTTTACCGGTCTGGATCGCGGAGTCGATGCGGTAGGATTTGTTGTCACGGATGAGGTTTGCGATCGCGGGTGTCACGACGAGGAACTCGTACGCAGCAACCATACCCTTGGTATCGATGCGTCCGAGAAGCACCTGAGACAGGACACAGATGAGTGCGGTTGAGAGCTGCACACGGATCTGGTTCTGCTGCGACACCGGGAACGCGTCCACCAGACGGTCAATCGTTTTCGCCGCACCAGTTGTGTGGAGCGTCCCGAAGACCAAGTGACCAGTCTCAGCAGCACGGACCGCGGCTTCGATGGTCTCCAAGTCACGCATTTCACCCACGAGGATCACATCGGGGTCCTGACGCAGAGCACGACGGAGTGCTTCAGCGAAGCTCGGGACATCGTTCCCGACTTCACGCTGGTTAACGATCGATTTCTGGTGCTTGTGGTAGTACTCGATCGGGTCTTCCATCGTCACGATGTGACGATCGAGGTACTGGTTCACATAGTCGATCATTGTTGCGAGCGAGGTGGTCTTCCCTGATCCGGTCGGTCCGGTCACGAGGAAGAGCCCACGCGGACGGCGGATGAGATCTTTACAGATGCCTGGGAGACCGATCTGGTCGAAGGTGAGCAATCGGTTCGGGATCTGTCGGAGAACGATCGCGATGTCGCCGCGCTGACGGAAGACTGAAACACGGAAACGGGCCGCATCGCCGTACGCGAAACCGAAGTCGGTCCCCCCTTCTTCCTGGAGTTCCTGCTGGTTCCGCTCGGGGGTGATGGACTTCATCAGCGAGACCATGTCATCGGAATCGAGAACCTTCGTTTCGAGGTTTCTCAGCCCGCCGTTGAGACGGATGGTTGGCTGTCGCCCGACGGTGAGGTGGAGGTCGGAGCCGCCGGTCTTGACGACGGTATCGAGCAGGCGGTCAATTTGGACTGTGGACATTGATCAGTCTCCTGGTGCAACGATTGAACATATATGTGCGTTGTGCGTTAGTGTCCGCCTTCAAACTGGCTGACACGCGCGATTTCTTGTGGTGTGGTGACGCCGTTGAGGACCTTAGTGCGTCCATCGTCGACGAGTGCTTTCATTCCTGATGCGAGCGCGGCCTTGCGGATATCGGAGGCTTGCGCTTTGTTAAAGGTAAGGTCGCGGATTTCGGAGTTCATCAGCATCATCTCAAACACCGCTTTACGACCCTTGAACCCTGTTGGGATGTCCGCGGTCGGGACCGGCTTGTAGACCTTCCCGAGCGCGTCCTCGAGCTTGAGGTTGATGAGCTTGAGATACTTCGGGTCCAGATCGCTCTCTTCAGCGATCTGTTTGGAATCCGCGAGAACACGCACGAGGCGCTGGGCCATGACCGCTTGGACTGATGACGCGACGAGGAAGGGTTTGATCCCCATGTCGATCAGGCGCGTCATTGCACTCGGGGCATCGTTGGTGTGGAGCGTGGAGAAGACCAAGTGACCGGTGAGTGCCGCTTGGATGGCGATCTCACCGACTTCGCGGTCGCGGATTTCACCCACCAGGATGACATTGGGCGCTTGGCGGAGCATCGACCGGAGCACACTCGGGAAGTCAAACCCGATGTCCTCACGGATCTGACACTGATTGATCCCATCGAAGTTGTATTCAACGGGGTCTTCAGCCGTGATGATCTTTTTGTCTGGGCGGTTGAGCACATCGAGCGCAGAATAGAGGGTTGTCGTTTTCCCTGAACCTGTCGGTCCGGTGACGAGGAAGATGCCGTTGGGTCGCTTGATGATCTTATTGAAGACTTCAAGGTTTTCAGGCTCGAAGCCAATGTTCGTGAGACCGATCCGGACCGCGTCTGGACGGAGAATACGCAGGACGACCGATTCGCCGTGGTACGCGGGACACGCCGAGACACGGAAGTCGATCGGGACATCGTCCACATAGATCTTGATGCGACCGTCCTGCGGGATGCGTTTCTCGGAGATGTTCATCCCCGCCATCAGTTTGAGGCGAGAGAGCACCGCATTCTGCATGCGCTTCGGGAGGTTGTCACGCTCGGAACACACGCCATCAACCCGGTAGCGGAGTCGGACGCGATCGCCCATTGGTTCGATGTGGATGTCAGAGGTGCGCATCCGGACCGCTTCATCAAGGACGCGGTTGACCAGCTTCACGATCGGCGAGTCTTCGGACGACACATCGATGGACTTGTCCATTGAGCGGTCAACGGATCGGTCGATCGAGCGGTCGATCGAATCGGTGACGAGCGATTCTTGAGGAGCCGCGGGTGTCGGTGCGGCTCCGGCGCTCTCGCCTGTGATGATTTCTTTGAGTTGTGCCTTGGTTGCGAGGAGCGGCTCGATGTCGCAGTTAAGCACGAAACGGAGATTGTCGAGCACTTGGAGGTCGTTCGGATCGTGGATCGCAACGCGCATTTTGCCGCCGGACTTACCCATTCCGAGCACGAGGTGCTTTTTCATGACACTCTTGTCGATGGCCTCTTTATCAATCAGTTTGGCGATTTTCTCATTGGTGAGATCGACATACTTGATGCCGTGCTGGACAGCGAGGGCTTTGAGGACTTGGTGGTCGGTGCACAGACCGAGTTCGACGAGGGCTTCGCCGGTGCGGATGCCGTCTTGCTGAGCTTTCTTGACGCCCTCGTTGACTTGATCGGCGTTGATGACACCTTGGGCAACGAGGATTTCACCGAGTTTCTTGCGACTTCTGGCCATGGATAAACAGATCCCTTCGCGTCGGCATTCTGAGCCGGGGTTGATCGAGAGTCACTATAGCGTCGCGACAGTCCGTTTTTGATCCCCATCAAGCACACTCTGGGTATATATAGATACGGGCGATCACTGATTCTGGACGACATACCGACCTGAAGGCTCTACGATACTGACCCTGATCTGTTCCATCGGGACAGATTCTCTCTTTCAACTGAAGGACCCGCCCGCCGCACCCGGCACCGAAAGGCCTTGATTTATGGCACGGATATTGATCACCGCTGGACCGACCTATGAGCCGATCGATGCGGTCCGATTCATCGGGAATCGGTCTTCTGGAAAGCTTGGTTCAAATCTCGCGGACCGGGCTCTGGAACTGGGATGGGAGGTCAGGCTGCTGCTGGGACCAAATGCACAGGTTCCTGATGAGCAAGGGGTTGAGGTCGTCCGGTTCCAATCGTGTCAGGATCTTGAGGACGCGCTTGCTGAGCATCTCGACTGGTGTGACTGTTTGGTCATGGCGGCCGCGGTCGCGGATTATCGTCCCAAACCAGATGAAGTGAACACGGATGGCAAGCGACGCCGGACTGGAGATGATTTGAACATCGCGCTCGAATCGACTCCTGACCTGCTTGCTGGATGCTCGAAGAATGCTCGACAGGACCAGCTTCTGGTCGGGTTTGCGCTTGAGCCCCGTGATCGTCTGGAGTCCTCGGCTCTGAAGAAGCTCGCGAAGAAAGATATTGACCTGATCGTTGCGAATCCGCTCGAGACGATGGACTCGAACACGATTGATGCACGATTGATCGGGAACGAGAGCCGAGGGCTTTCGTTTGATGAACAGACCGATGGTCCGATGAGCAAAGAAGACTTCGCGTCTTGGCTGCTCGGACATCTTGATGCGCTGGTATCGCAGCGTTGTGACCGCATGCACTCATGCACGGAGTCGAACTGATATGTCGAACTTTGATTCACGCCCTGGCGGCGGACGCCCTTCGTTTGGTGGAAATCGTGGTCAGGGTCGCCCTCAGCACGGGGGGGGCTTTGGCGGTCAAGGCGGTGGTGGTCGCGGCGGAAACTCCGGCGGCGGTGGACGAGGGGGACCTCCGCGTTCTGGTCCTCCACGCGGCCGGGGCGGACCGCCTCGTGGCGGGAACTTTGGAGGTGGACAGCGCAGCGGTCCACCATTCGGTGGAGATCGCGACGGGCGCTTTGATCGTCCTGATGAGCGCGAAACAAAGATGCCGAATCCTCCCAAGGCGAACATCATCTTCAAAGATGATGCGGTGTGTGTTGTCGATAAGCCGGCTGGTCTGCCCATACGAGGTGATGATCACAACACGCTCCGAGAATCGGTTTGGCAGTTGGGATTCGTGCGACGGGAAAAAATGCGTCCGGCACACGAGATCGATACGCTCGCGTCGGGGGGTGTGCTTCTGGTCCGGACACGCGATGAGACTGAAACACCGCGTCAGATGACACGCCCGGAAACCAACTACCTCTGTGTGGTGGAAGGTGTTTTCGACGAGGAGACTCGCAAAACCGGGTCATCAATCAACGGCAAGATCAAGGGCAGCACCAGCACAGGCGCGAACCCTGTGACCCACTTCCGCGTGCTTGAGTCGGGCAACGGGCTCTCGCTGCTCCAGGTGCGAGCGCGCCCTGATCTAGATGGGCAGGTCCGTCAACATCTGGCGAGTGCCGGTCACCCGATCATCGGCGATACCGACAACGGTGCTGTCCGGGATGATATCTTCCGGCTCGCGATGCATGCCTTTGAGATCCGCTATGAGGATCCGGATACTGAAAAAGTTTCGCGGGTCCGTGTCCCGGCGCCTCGCTCCTTCTGGAGCGTTCTGGGTGTCGAGCCCGCTCCGATGATGGCGAGCGAGGAGACCGAGCTCCCGAAGGATGCCGAGGACGAGGGGTGGGATCGCGTCGCGGGGTGGTACGACAACCTCCTCTCGGTCAAGGGTTCGGATCATCACGAGAACTTGGTGCTGCCTGGGGTGGAACGGATGATCGAGCTCGAAGCGGGTCATCGTCTGCTGGATATCGCGTGCGGGCAGGGTCTCGCTTCGCGATACCTGATCGGGAACCAACCCGGCGCCACCGCCGTGGGGGTGGACCTCTCTGAGGAACTCATCAAGCGGGCGCACGGGCAGTCACCCGAATCAATTTCATACACAGTGGGCGATGCACGCAAGCTCGGAGAAGCGGATCTTGGAAACGAGCTCTTTGATTCTGCGGTGTGTGTGCTCGCGCTGATGAATATTGATTCGCTTGAGGATGTCTTTGCGGGCGCAATGGAACGGCTCAAGCCGGGTGGGAAGATGGTCAGCGTGATCATCCACCCCGCGTTCCGGAATCCCGGAGCGACGGCGTGGGGATGGATCCAGGACGAACGGTCGCGTCAACCTGTCCAGTTCCGTCGGGTGGATCGGTACATGAGCGAGAAGACCACCGACATCGTGATGAATCCCGGGCAGGTCAGCAACGGCGCTGCGGCGATCACGACGCAGACGCATCATCGTCCGATGAGTTCATACATCAACGCGATGGCGAAAGCCGGTCTGTTGGTCGATGCGGTCGAGGAGTGGTCGAGCAAGCGGGTCAGCCAGCCCGGTCCTCGAGCAGAGGCGGAGAACCTCGCTCGTGAGGAGATCCCGATGTTCATGGCGATCCGTGCAGTGAAACCCGGCTCCTGAGTCGAGCGTGAAACCAGATCCGATTTGGTTTGCTTGTTCGATTTTGGGGTCTAGAATGCCCCCACTTGCGGGTGTAGCTCAATGGTAGAGCGTCAGCCTTCCAAGCTGAATGTTGACGGTTCGAGTCCGTTCACCCGCTTTGGTTCATCCAAGAAAGACCCGCTTAATCAGCGGGTTTTTTCGTGGACACACATTTTGGGTTTATTGAGCTCTGAGTTCTTCAAGCGCGTGTTTGAGCTTCGCGTGGAGGTCTTGGTCTTGGCCGTTGGCATCGGCGATGCGTGCGTTCCCGAAGTCGTACGCTTCGAACGGGCCCTTCATGCGGAGCGTGGCGTCTTCTGTGTCGAATCGAGGTACGCAGTGGCCGTGGAGTTCGGGGACTTGGTTGCAGAGGACGAGGTAGTTGATCCGGTTGGATCCGGTGACTTGCATGATCGCGTCGCCGAGCAGGACGAGGTCACTGAAGAACTGGGCGCGATCAGCCGTGCTCAGATCGTTCGGGGATGGAACGACGGATTTGGGGAGGAGCATGCAGCATCCGTTGATGGGATCGGGCTGGTACTTGCCGAGGATCGCGTACCCGGACGGGAGCTCCGCGATGAGTTCGGGGTCATTCCCGGCTTTGATTCGCTCGACTCTGTTTGCAATTGGAGTGGCAGTCGTTGTCATGCCAAAGGGTATGCGATTGAGAGGATCGAGATCGAATCATTCCCAGTCAAAGAGCTCTGGGGTGATGAGTGATTGGAACTTGCTGAGACGATCGAGTGATCGGTCAATGCGTTTTTTTCTCAGCTTCCCTCTGTACCAGAGCTTGATCGCCCCCTCACCGGCGCTCCAGTCCACGCTCGGCTTGTCCAAGATAAAGCGCTGAAGCTCTGGATTCAGGAGCATGATCGCGAACTCTTCGTCCTGCGTCCTGACCCTGAAAGACGCGTTGAACTGTTCGTCGTCGAGTTGGATTCCCTTGCGGGATCGGAAGATCCTGCTCAGCCCGCGTCTTGCTTGGATCTGGACCTTTGGCCAGTTGGGTGCGGGGAGTTTGTAGTAGCATTCGACGACGACAGGCGCCATGAACGAACCGAGCCACATCATCTGGGAGCGTTCGTAGATCTCGACCGGTTGATCGCCAAGGAAAGTCGTTTTGATCAGTTTGTTGGGCATCAGAGCATGCCCTTGAGATATTGACCGGTGTAGCTTGCTTTGACTTTCGCTACATCCTCAGGGGTCCCTGTCGCGAGGAGGGTGCCGCCCTTGTCGCCGCCTTCTGGGCCGAGGTCAATGATCCAGTCGGCGCACTTGATGACATCGAGGTTGTGCTCGATGATGATGAGCGTGTTCCCGGCGTCGGCGAGTCGATTCAGGACGGCGATCAGCTTGTTGATGTCCTCGAAGTGCAGACCGGTTGTCGGTTCATCGAGGATATAGAGGGTGTGCTCGGAGCTTGGGGTCCCGTCGTGCTTGGTGCCCTTCCCCAGTTCGGTGGCGAGCTTGACGCGCTGGGCTTCCCCTCCAGAGAGTGTCGTCGAGGGTTGCCCGAGCGTGATGTACCCGAGCCCGACATCGCGTAGGCATTCGGTGAAGCGGAGGATCTTCGGGTGGTTCTCGAAGAATGTGCACGCATCCTCGACGGTCATCGCGAGAACATCGGCGATGTTCTTGCCCTTATAGAGCACCTCGAGTGTTTCGCGGTTGTAGCGCTTCCCGTTGCAGACCTCGCACTCGACGAAGACATCGGGGAGGAAGTGCATCTCGATTTTCTTCATCCCTTGGCCGGCGCATGCTTCGCAGCGTCCCCCACCCTTGTTGGACGCGACATTGAAAGAGAATCGTCCCGGCTTGTATCCACGGATCTTGGATTCTTTGGTCGCCGTGAAGACCTTGCGGATCTCGTCGAAGATCCCGGTATAGGTCGCGGGGTTCGATCGCGGTGTGCGTCCGATCGGGGATTGATCGACCTCGATGATGCGGTCAATGTGCTGGAGACCGTTGATCCTTGAGTGCTCTCCGGGCTTCTGCTTGGATCCCATCACATGCTGCTTGACGGCTTTGAGGAGGATCTGGTTGACGAGTGTGGATTTGCCCGATCCCGAGACCCCGGTGACACAGACCATGCCGTCGACGGGGAACGGGACATCGATGTTCTTGAGGTTGTTGTGTCTCGCGCCCTTGACGGTCATGGCTTTTTTGACATTGACCGGTCGGCGTTCTTTGGGAACCTCGATGTTCTTGCGCCCTGAGAGGTAATCACCCGTGAGTGAACCTTTGGTCGAGGTGATGTCTTTGATCGATCCCTGCGCGACGACGGTCCCGCCGTGGACTCCCGGACCGGGACCGATGTCAACAATGTGGTCCGCGGCTCGGATGGTGTCTTCATCCTGCTCAACGACCAGGACGGTGTTCCCGATGTCTGTGAGGTGGCGGAGAGTTCTGATCAAGCGATCATTGTCGCGTTGGTGCAGACCGATCGTGGGTTCGTCGAGAACATAGCACGCTCCTACCAGCCCCGAACCGACCTGTGTCGCGAGACGGATGCGTTGGGCTTCGCCTCCGGACAGGGTCGCGGTTCGGCGATCGAGCGAGAGGTAGTCGAGACCAACGGATTCGAGGAAGCGGAGCCGGTTGGTGATTTCACGGAGGATTGCTTCAGCGATGTGCGCGTGCTCTTTGGAGAGCTTGAGCCCGTCGATGTATTTGATCGCGTCGGTGATGTTGAGGCGTGAGAGTTCGGAGATGTTGAGGATGGATCCGTCGTTTGCCGGTCGGCCGATGACATTGCCCGAACCGGCTTTGGACATGTCGGCTTTGTGTGAGGACTCGATCGTGACATGGAGCGAGTCAATTTTCAGACGATCGCCGCAACAGTTCGGGCAGGTGACTTCTTGCTGAAACTGGTGGAGGTGGTCTTTGACCCAGCTGGATTCGGTTTTGTGGAACCAGTTGTGAAGCATGGGGTAGACACCGTCCCATTGCTTCCGGTACTTGGCTTTCTTGCCCTTCATGTGCGCGTTCGCGTAGTCGGTGCCGTGCATGAGCAGGTTGTAGAGATCCTCAGACATGGCGCTCAGGTGCATGGACTGGGGGATCTCGAACGCTCTGCAGAACTTGCGGAGCATTCGTGGATAGATCATCCCGCCTGGACCGTTCTTCTTCCAAGGGCGGATCGCGTTGTTGAGGATCGCGACATCTTTGTTCGGGACCACGAGCTCTTCGGAGAACTCCAGAATGACCCCGAGACCATGGCATTCAGGGCACGCACCAAACGGCGAGTTGAAGGAAAACACACGAGGCGAAAGTTCTGCGAGGGAGATCTCCGGATTGTCCGGATCCGAGAAGTGCTCGCTGAACGCGTGGTCGGTCCAAACCGCTTTGTCATCCGCATCATTGACGGCGATGATGACCGAGCCTTCTGCTAATCGCAATGCGGCCTCGATGGACTCAACGAGGCGCTGGCGGGCATCGTCTTTGAGCACGATGCGATCGACGACCGCGTCGATGGAGTGTTTTTTGTGCCGATGGAGTTTGAGCGGGTTTTCTGTGTCTTCTTTGAGGGCTTCACGAAGATCGGTCAGTTCGCCGTTGACGCGAGCTCGCGTCCAGCCTTGCTTGACGAACTCCTCGAGGGTGTCCTTGTGGAATCCTTTTTTGGCGCGGACGACCGGTGCAAGGACCATGAGTCGGGTCCCGAGTCCGAACTGCATGACATGATCGACGATTTGTGATGCGGAAGAGGATTCGATCGGGCGACCGGAGCGGGCGGTGACGGTGCCGTCTCTTTTGGTCTTGGTCGGCGCCCATGAGCGTGGTGTTCCACAGCGGGCGAAGAGTAGTCGGAGGTAGTCGTAGATTTCGGTCGTAGTCGCAACGGTCGAACGAGGGTTGTGCGAGGCGCTGCGTTGCTCGATCGCGATGGTCGGCGGGATGCCTTCGATTTCTTCGATGTCGGGCTTCTTGAGCTGATCGAGGAACTGGCGGGCGTACGCCGAGAGCGACTCCATGTACTTGCGTTGGCCTTCAGCGAAGATGGTGTCGAATGCGAGCGATGACTTTCCCGAACCCGACAACCCAGTGATGATCACCAGTTCGTCGCGTGGGATATCAATATCGAGCGATTTGAGGTTGTGCTCTTTCGCACCTCGGATACGGATGCATTTGTTGGGATCGACGAGCGGCTTCTTCTTTGGTTTGCTCGATGCCGCTTTGCGTGGGGACTTTGGAGCGGTCGCGCTGGTCGAGGTTTTTTTGCGCACGACTTTCTTTTTGGTTGTTTTTTTCGACGACTTCGAAGCAGCGCTCACGGTCGGGTTCCATCCGTCGCTGGAGTTTGCTGGGATTCAAGTTGTTGAACGGCTTCCGCTTCTGCGAGTCGCGCTTCGCTCCGGCTCTTTTGGAGCATGAACATGCCGAGGAGGAAGAACCCGATCGCGAGTCCGGTCATGTAGGCCCCCAGTTTAGAGCGGAAGCTGCTCGGAGTTGAGTTGGCGTGCTTGGTGTAGGTCATAGACTGAAACTGTATCCGGACACCCGATCAAAACCCACCCCAACTTTGTGTGAATCGTTCATATCGTCCACTGGAATGCGATTTTCTCGGAACGCCGGGAACGCACTTTGGGGAAATCCCCGAGTTCTCTGCGTGCTGTACCCTCTTGGTACTTCAGTGGATACCATTCTCCCCACGGGCAAGGAGCGCCCAAGCAACCAAAGGATAGAGTCACGGCTGACTCGAACTGCAATCTCGCTCCACTTATGTCGACTCCAACGCACTCACAATCCAAAGACCGGAACACCACACGCAGTCTTGCTCGCGCGATGGGTGTGCTCGAAGGCGCCGCTTGGATCGCGGGACTCACACTTGTTGTGACCAGCGCGATCTGGACCAAACAGACCGGCGCACTCCCCGCACTTGTGGGTGTTGATCAATCCGCTCAGCGTGAAGCGGCTCGTCAAGAACTCGCTGCTCAAGCTGAGAATGCGGATAACTCCAACGCTCTAACCTCATTCGAGGACTCCCCTTCTGAACCAGAAGCACTCGAGGAATCTGCTGAAGTCGCTCCGGACCCTGTCGCAGAAATCAATCCTGAGCGTACAGCTGAATCTGAGATTGATCCTTCATACCGCTGGTTCGACGGCAAACTCGTCCGTCCCGCTCGCGTGATTTACATGACCGTCACGGGATACTCCCCCGACGCGCGTTCTTGCGGGATCTATGCTGATGGGAAGACCGCGACGATGAACTCGGTCTGGACCAACGGCATGAAGCTGGTCGCTGCGGATCCAAAGGTGCTTCCGTACTGGTCGATGGTCTCGGTCCCCGGTTATGCATCGGGTGAGATTGTTCCGGTTCTGGATTGCGGCGGTGCGATCAAGGGGAATCGACTGGACCTGCTGTACCCAACACATCGGATCGCGCGCCAATGGGGAGTCCGCCAGGTACCGGTCACGGTCTGGGAGTATGTGGAATCTGAGAGCGACGACGCGGTCGCATCTCGCGATTAATTCGCAACCTTTGAATACCTCACTGATTCCCGGCGACCCAATCAACACTCACGATGATGACCCTCCTAGAGTGGGTCCACATGATGTTTTCGCTCAATACCAACTCCATCCGCAGCGTGCTCAAACGAAGGGGCGCTCGCGCGATGTCGCCCGTCGATCTCCCGAAGTACGCGATGGATCAGTTCGGACTACGGGCGATCAATTACTCGACCAACCAACTCGCGGGACTCACACCCAAGGACCTTGAACTCATCCGTGTCTCGGGTGATCGGGTC
>JAEPQP010000243.1 GCA_017640485.1 Phycisphaerales bacterium
AAGCAGTTCTCTGAACTGAAGCGGTCGGTCCAGCTTCGCTACCAGGAGACAGTGGACGTCCGCGAGTTCGAACCAAAAATCCAGAAGCTGCTCGATGACCATGTCGTTGCGATGCCGGCGGAAACCATCATTGAGGTGGTCAACATCAACGATCCCGACGCGCTTAAGGCTGTCATCGAGGAAACGGGGGTTTCCGAAGCCTCCAAGGCCGACCGCATCGCCAGCGCCACCCGCCGGGCAATCACCGAGAAGATGGATGAAGACCCGACGTTCTACAAACAGTTCTCCGAGCTGCTCGAAGAGACCATCCGCGCCTATCGCGAGAAGCGGCTGTCCGAGCGCGAATACCTGAACAGTGTCGTGGATCTCGCGAGCAAGGTGGCCCGCAAGGATCGCGGGCGGGATGTTCCGGAGAGCATTAGGGGCGATGAGGATGCTCAGGCCTTCTTTGGCGTGCTGGATGGTCAGCTCAAGACCAAGGGCGATGATTCAGTGACCGGCGTCGAGGTCGCAGCGATCGCTCAACAGATCATCGACATCATCAAATCGCACGTGATCGTGGACATCTGGTCGAACGAGGTGGCCCAGAACAATCTGCGCAACGCCATTGATGACTACTTCTTCGATGTCCTGCGCGACGAGAAGGACATCGACATTCCCGTAGAAGTACTCGACGATCTCGAACTCAAGATTATGGATCTTGCCCGGGCCCGGTTCGCAGCATGACACGGGAGTTGCGCTGCCTGCAGTACGGCGAGCAGGAGATCCAGTACGAGATTGTCCGGCGCCCGAGGAAGACACTGGAGATCGCCGTCGAGCCGGATGCGTCGGTGGTGATCGCGGCCCCGGAGGACGCGACACTAGACGCCATCGAAGCCAAGCTGCGGAAGCGCGCGGCATGGGTGACGAGGCAGCAGCGGTACTTCTCCCAGTTCCTTCCACGCACGCCCGAGCGCAAGTTCGTCGCCGGAGAGACGCATCTCTACCTTGGGCGGCAGTATCGGCTGAAGGTCGTTCCCCATGTCCAGGAAAGTGTGAAGCTGATCAGAGGTTTCATCGTCGTGCAAACACACCGTCCGACCAAGCCAGAAGTTACGCGTGAACTGGTCGAGACATG
>JAEPQP010000244.1 GCA_017640485.1 Phycisphaerales bacterium
GGAGGTCCCACCCCCATCCTCGACGCCAAAGCCGAGGCCATCACTTGCGAAATCGCCATCTCCAAGCCCCCCGAGGGCCGAAACAAGTGGACCCTCCAGCTCATCGCTGACCGCCTCGTCAAGCTGTCTGTCGTTGACAGCGTCAGCGCCGACACCGTCGGACGTGCGCTTAAAAAAAGAGGATTGTCCCAGGTCGTCGCCAGAAGTGGTGCATCCCGAAAGTAGACGCCGAGTACGTCTATCGCATGGAGGACCTGCTCGACCTCTACGCCCTGCCTCACGACCCCAAACGACCCCTCGTGTGCTTCGATGAACATCCCCTCGCATTGCGAAGCGACAAACGCCCACGCCTTGAAGCGACAACAACCAAGCCCGAGCGCTACGACTACGAGTTCGTTCGCCAAGGCAAGCGCCAACTGCTCATGGCCTTCGACCCGCACGCAGGGTGGAGGCGGGTGTGGGTCCACGAGCAGCGCACCAAGCGCGAGTTCGCGCTGGCGCTGTGGGAGCTTGCCGAGGTGCACTATCCGAAGGCCGACAAGATCGTGCTGGTGGTAGACAATCTCAACATCCACAAGCTCTCCGCTCTCTACGAGCACTTTAAGCCGGCCAAAGCCCGGCGCCTGGCCGAGCGCTTCGAGGTGCACTTCACACCGAAGCATGCCTCGTGGCTGAACATGGTCGAGATTGAGATCGGAGTGATGGTTGGTCAGTGTCTCCACGACCGCTATGACGGCGACGACGAGCTGGAACGAGGCGTTCGAGCCTGGGAGAACGGGCGCAACAAGCAGCGGGCCACCATCAACTGGAGCTTCACCACCGACAAGGCCCGCGAGAAACTCAAGCGTCTTTATCCATCAATTCAAATGCGATGAGCTACTCAGAATGCGCTGCTCATGAGTCAAAACCAGAAGATAGACAGCCAGACATTCTTGCTGGAAGCAGACAGACGATCCGGCTTGATCTTTGAACTCGGCAACATCTTGGACGTCTTGAGCAACGAGGAAGCCACCCCTGTCGTCCTCGACGACTTGACCATCGCAAGGGTGGTTGCGCTCTCGCGCTCGCTCCGGCCCTACCGCTCACTCGCGTGGAGAGGCGTGAGCCAAGGCA
>JAEPQP010000098.1 GCA_017640485.1 Phycisphaerales bacterium
CAAGGAGTGATTCGGTGAGTTGTGGTGTGTCGGTGTGCGACTGCGTGTGCATGGTGCCCCCTTGGTTGAATGTGGGTGGGGGCTGAGGGAATTGTAGTTGGTCGGCGTGGGGATTGGAAGGGGGGCGTTGGGTGGTGGGGGAGATTTACGCACGGATGTGGTTGTTGAGGGGGTAGCGATCGAGGAGGGGTCGGAATCAGTATTCACGCGCACCATGCTACCCATGTCCCAATAATGCGATAGCCATCCAAATAACACCTCACCAGTGGCGGTTTTGGCCAATTTTGTCACGCTTGACGCAACTGGAGTGTATATTCAACCGAATAATCTTGACATATGTCAATTTTGATGGTAAAGTCGGGATGTCCCATGTTGGAGGGAACCATATGAAAACGATGCAAAAATTGCGACAAATGTCTATTATGAAGACCGAGGAAATGAGAAGATGGGCGATTCCGACATTGATGCCTCTCAAGAAATTCGAGACCTGCTTCTTTCAGCATTGCGTCTTGGACAACAAGCTACTGGATATGTGTTCTGGGCCAAGCGAGCTGCAGAGAATGTCGCAGAAGAACTTGGAGTAGGCGAAGAGTATGTGCTTCATTTGTTCGAAAAGCACGTGGATTCTGGGGGCAGAGTTAAATACAAAGTAGACAAACGAGACACCTATGCCGGAGAAATGATCGGCAATGCTGTAGTTGACATTGTTGGCGTTCAATATTTCATAGAGTTCAATTTTGGACGTGAAGATCTAGATGACCCAGAACTTTTCATCGTTAGCGCCCACCCTTCAGGTCAGTGAAAATTTAATATGGCAAAACAAAACCCTATTCCATCACGTTGCCCTAGTTGTTTAGCAAATGCAATGCAACAGGCTAGAACCACAGTTACTTCTGTAGTGAAGTACGAAAGCGCAAAGCATACTGTGGTAGCTGAGAATTGCCCAGTTTTTGTATGCGGCGATTGCGGCGAACAGTTGTACTACAGTGAAACTTTTGAGATTATAGATCGTCAGTTTCGAAGTAATATTGGAATATTGCTAGCCGAAGAAATCAAGAAAAATCGGAATGCATTAGGCTTAACTCAAGTAGAACTTGCCGCCAAAATTCGTATCAGCCCTGAGTCTATCTCTAGGTGGGAAAAGGGACATATTCGACAGTCGCGGTCTTCAGACTTATTGCTTCGTCTGTTCTTTGGTCTTCCTGATGTACGGACTTGTGTGCATGCTGCGGCAAGCGATTTCAATTTCGGCAGAGAGGTTGTGCACGCATCAAGCGAAAGTAGTTGGGATTCAGAATCAATGGGAATAAGTATTCTTGCACCAACTTTGGCAAGATCCGTCTGGCAGGCTGAATGTATAAACCAGAGCAACGCACCTAGCCCGAAGCCCGCTAACTTCGATGATAGTTGGCCGTGCCGACTTGCTATTTGATTTGGAATGTATCATGAGTGACACTAGTTCTAAAGAAACACAATTAGGCAATCCCACTGTTGTAGCCAGTCATGTGTCGCGGATTGCTGATATTGTCCAAACTTATGGCGCATTCAGCCTTGGCAACCTAGAGGTTGCCGAGCCAATGCGTTTGTCCGCAAGTCACAAGAAGCCAGATTTTTCTTGGTCGATCCAAGAGGATATGGTTTCAGTGATTATTGATGTAGGCTTCGCTGGATTTACTGTAAACGATGAAGGTGGCCTCTCAGGTGAACCCATTGTTACTGTAGAAGCAAGATTCGCTGTGAATTACTCCCTAGATAATGAATTCGATGCTTCCGCAATTACTGAAGCTGATTGGGATGCTTTTGCATTGGTAAATGGAATGTTAAACATAACTCCCTACTGGAGGGAGTATGTCCAAGATTCTATTTCAAGAACACAGCTTGCGCCTTACTATATACCACCATTCAATGTGTCTCGTTTTTTGCAGAAGGCCAACAGCTCAGAAGATCCTGAGTTGAGTGCTGATACACCAGATTAATTTATCCCACTGCCGCCACTACCTTCTGTGCTGCATCACCCAGATCCCCTGCGGCTTGCAGGGTTGGGAGGTCCGCTGCGGCGTCTTCGAGAATCTTGCGGCCGGCTTCGACATTGGTTCCTTCGAGTCTTACGACCAGTGGCACTGAGAATCCGATGGATTTGGCGGCGTTGACGATGCCTTGGGCGATGATGTCGCAGCGCATGATTCCTCCGAAGATGTTGACGAGGATGCCATTGACGGCGGCGTCGGAGAGGATGATGCGGAAGGCTTCGGTGACGGCTTCTTCGGTTGCGGAACCTCCGACATCGAGGAAGTTGGCGGGTTCGCCGTCGAAGAGTTTGATGGTGTCCATGGTTGCCATGGCGAGTCCGGCGCCGTTGACGAGGCATCCGATGTTGCCGTCGAGTGCGATGTAGGACATGCCGTGCTTGGCGGCTTCGACTTCTGCGGGGTCTTCTTCGGTGGGGTCGGCGAGTGCTTGGAGGTCCTTGTGGCGGAAGGTCGCGTTGTCGTCAAAGTTGAACTTCGCGTCGATCGCGATGACTTGGCCGTCGGGGTAGGTGTCGTTTGGTGGGGTGACGACGAGTGGGTTGATCTCGGCGAGTGAGCAGTCTTTGGCGTGGTAGAGCTCGGAGAGTTTGAGCATGATGTTCGCGGCTTGGCGGACTTGCTTGCCTTTGAATCCGAGCTTGAAGGCGACTTCGTTGGCTTGGAATGGTTGGAGACCGATCTGCGGGTTGATCGGGGTTTTGATGATGAGTTCTGGGGTGTCGGCGGCGACTTGCTCGATTTCGACTCCGCCTTCGCGGGAGGCGATGAGGGTGTTGCGGCGGGTGTTGCGGTCGGTCGTGATCGCGAGGTAGTACTCGTCTGGGGTGTCTGGTGCGCGGTCGGCGATGTCTACGCCTGCGGCGACGAGGAGGGTGTTGACATCGAGGCCTTCGGGTCCGGTCTGGACGGAGACCATTTTGTTGGAGAGCATGAAGTCCGCGGCGGCGGTGGCGTCTGCGGCGGAGCGGACGAGTTTGACGAATCCGGCTTTGCCTCGTCCACCTGCGAAGACCTGGGCTTTGACGACGGCGAGGTCGGTTCCTGCGGCGGAGGTGACTTCGGAGTAGGCGTTTGCGGCGTCGTTGGCGTTGGTGATGGTGGATCCTGCGGGGACGGGGATGCCGAAGGCGGAGAGGAGGTCGCGTGCTTGGTATTCGTGGATTTTCATCGTGGTTCCGTCCTGTGGATGAGGGGTGAGTTGTTTGAGTGTTAGTTTAGCGGGTTTGGTGTGGGTTTGGGGGTGTGGGTGGGAATGAAAAACCGCCCCAAGACTGGGGCGGTTGTGGGTGTTGGACGGGTAGGAGTGGGCGTTAGTCTCGTTGGATCCCGCTCTTGGCTGGTTGCTCGATCACGATCGGCACGCGTGGAGCGGGGAGTGTGAGATTGGGGTTGAGATCTGCATCGGTGTAGGGGGTGTTGAGCGGAACGAGCGGCGGGCGGGATTGGCCTAGGATCGCGGCGGCGCCGGCAGTTTTGTAGGTTACGAACTGGAAGTTTGATTGTCCTTGATTCTGTGAGGCGGTGTTTTCGAAGTAGACGAGGAGTCGTCCGCCGGATGAACTGGTACGAGTGCTGACATCCCCGAAGGTCGGTGTGACCACGGTGACATATTCACTGAAGAAGTAGTCTTCGTTGTCGATCTCGATTTCATATCTCGATAAGCCTGCGTTCCATGTGGCTGAGAAGTTTGGTGTTCCGTTGGCGACGACACCGCTGCTGAACACGAATCCGTAGGCGATCGGAGTGGCGAGGTCGAAGGAACCTGGTGCGAAGTCTGTGGTGATGTCGCCGAGGACTCTGAGATCACCGGTGAGGTCTGCGGCGTGGTCGTCGGTGCCGATTCGTGCTGAGTTTCCGCTGACTCCATTGAGACCCCAGAGTGCGGATTGGCCTCCCGGTGCGCCACCAAGGATTTGGCCAAGTACAGCGGCGCTGTTCGATGAAGAAGTGTCTGGGCCGAGGACGCCGGCGATTGGGAAGTTGTCTGCGATGCCGAGGACACCGATGGGGGCGTCATCGGACTCTGCTTCGATGATGCTGGCGATGAGCGTACCTGCGACATTTCCTGTTGGTCCTCGTGTCACTCGAAGTGGAGAGGAACCTGATGCGACATTGCTGTGGTCAATGGTGACGAGGTTTCCTGCCTCTGAACCGCTGATGGTGGTGGGAGTTTGGAGGGCATCAGCTGAGTTTGCATGGAATGCGTATGGCGTGGTTGTGAGTGGTTGTCGTGGGTTGAGGGCGTCAAAACTCCCAACGCCTGCGGGCGAGCGGACGAGGATTTCGAGTTCGTAGTTTGTGCCGTCGAACAGAGCGGGGGTGAAGTTGAGATCGAGTTGAAACTGCCCATCGGTGACTGGTTGGTTGAGCCGGGTGACCTGTGAGATGAAGGTTGGGCCGTTGTAGAGACGGACGATGAAATCGGAGTTGACATCGACCGGTGAACCCGCTTCTTCGAGGATGCCTTGGTAGGTGAATGATGCGGGGACGGGCTCGGCGATTGCGGTGGTTGCGCACGCAGCGATTGCGAGTGCGGCGATTGTGGCTTTGATTCGGTTGGTCTTCATGGTTCTCATACTCTGTGCTCCTTTTTTGTGCGTTCGGGATTGAGTCCCAAGGATCCACAATCCATCACGATTATCTTTGATCTCATTGTGTATTGCAAGTCCGCGGTTCTGTGCAGTTGTCCTCGTGTATCTGGACGGAGCATGATGGGGTTTACTGTGTGTTATGCCCTTGTTTTTGAAATTTATACCAATAGAAAAACCACTCCCGCGATTGGAGTGGTTTCTGGGTAAAGATTTGAAATCCGTGGATTAATCTGGCTGGGTGGTGGTGTATTCGATGACTGCGGATTCGATTTGCATGTTGTTGGATCCGTCCCATCCGGTGGAATAGATGCGGAGGTGGTAGCTGTGGAGGTTGTTATCGACAACCGGGTTGGGGATGACCGAATCGATTGCTTGGAGGTTTTCTCCGTTGAAACCGTTGGTGCTCATATTGGCGAGGAAATTGAATCCGTTTGTGCCGTGAGTTCTGCGTGAGAGGAACATACTCATGGTGGCGGTGGGGTTGGTGTCGGTGAAGTAGAAACGGACGCGGGTGATGGTGGCGCCGTGCGGTATTTGCACCGGGGCGACGAGCCAGCCCGTGGTATCAGCATCGATGTAGGCGCCGCCGTTTCCGCTTGAGGCGATGAACGGGTCGTTGGATGCGGCGTGGAAAGCGTCGCCCATGACTGATATGTAGCCGAGCTTTGCGGTGGAGTAGTTGTAACTGAATGCGGTGACGACCCCGGCGTTCACGCCGTCGGCGTTGAGATCGCCGGATACGGTGAGGTTCTGATCAGCGTCTGAGACCAGTGCGACTGCGTTGTCGTTGACGAGGATCCACGAGTCATCGGAAGGTTCGACATAGGAGTATGCGGAGATGGCGTTGTCGATTGAGTAGCCGTAGAAGGGGATCGAGTTTGCTGGACCTGAAACATACATCCCTACAAATCCAGTATCATCGCCGTGTACCCCGAAGTATTCTGCAGAGGTGATTGGTGAGTCGCGGTTGACAAATACGCGGTCGGTGCCTCCGCCGTAGTGGAGGATTCCAGGCGCTTCGGTCCACTGGGGGTTGAGTACGGTGTCCGCGGTGAGTGCGTGCTGGGCTTTCGGTGTTGCGGTGAGCTGTGTTCTTGGGAGGAGATCAGTAAATACTCCTCCGGAGTCCCCATCGCGGACTTCGATGAGGAGGAATCGGTTTGGATCAGCGTAGACATTCCCGAAGTCGAGCTGGACTTGGAAAGTACCATCGGTGACTTGGAGATTTTCGAATGCTTGGGTGAGACCGATTTGCGTGCCTCCGACGGGTGCGTCGAAGAGGCTGAATCGGATGTCGTATTCGCCGTTGGCGGGGGCGCCCGCGTCTTGGAGTGACCCTTGGTAGGTGAAGGGTTCGGCGAGCGCGGTGGTGCTCAGGAGTGTTGCAGCGAGTGTCATGGTTTTGATGTTCATAGGTTCTCTCGGGTGGTGGTCATTGTGTGTGATTTCCCTCTGTGATGAGAGATTTGTAGTCTAACAGAATGATGGGAAGGATGGAAGTTGAAACATCATTGATTGGTGGGAAACCCCCGCGTAGTGGCGTTGAGATGGAGGTTGGATGGCGTTATGTCGCTTGGATTCGCTTGCGGCGTGTTATGGCTAGAGCGAGGAGTGTGAAAGGTACGAATGAAGAGGGCGATGGTATGACTTGGTAGGTACCTAGGAAAGCGGCTTGATCGAGGTCTTGGCTGTAGCGTGCGGGGAAGTAGATGTTGCCGGTCTTTGTTCCTGCGAGGAGGGATTCCCATGCTGAAGTGGTGAGGTCCCAGGTTGCTGTACCGGTGAAGGCGCGTTGTGACTCTGTGAAATCGAGTTCGTTGTCTGTGGAGAGCGCCCAGATGTTTAGGCCGGAGTCGATTGCGTGTGCTTCGATGAGTGGGTAGGTGTCTGCGGGATTGGACGCGGAAGTGAGGTTTGAGAAGTCGGTCGAGTTTTCAACGCCGATGTTTGTGTTGTTTCCATTGAGGCCTTCGAGGTAGATCCCGATGAGGTTTCTGCCCGTGATTGTGTTGGCGGAGAGCCCCTCGGTCGCGGTGATTGTGAGTTTCTTGTGTACTGAAAGATCGATGTGGAGTAGCACTTCGGCGCTGGTCAGGGGGGTGAGTGCGGCGATGATCGTGAATGCAGCGAATGATTTCATTGGAAACTTCTCCTTGTTCCGTTGATGCAATGGTCAATACGGGAGAGTATCGGTAGAGGGTGGGGGCGGAATGGATTTTTCAGGATTGCGCTTTGTGCTGGTGGTGGGGTGAGATATTTGGTATGATTTTCGGAGAAGGAGGTCGCCAATGATTCATGGGGCGCTCAATATCAAGAAACTGCTCGGGGCGATGCGTCGGTTGGATGCTTCGGACTTGCACATCAAGGTGGGGATTCCCCCGACTTACCGTATTGGTGGGGCGCTGCGTCCGATCGAGGCGGATGCGGTTTCGGAAGACGAGGCGGATCACCTCCTTGATCCGTTGCTCAGCGAGGTACAGAAGCAGAAGTTTGATGAGACGGGGGATCTGGACTTTGCATGGCACCTGGAGGACACGGACGGGCCGGGGGATCGGTTCCGGATCAATATGCTGCGTTCCGGGAACCACACGCACGCGGCGATCCGGCGTGTGAAGGCGGAGATCCCGGGGTACGCGGATCTGCGGCTGCCACCGGTGTACTCGGATATTGTGAAGAAACAGCGTGAGGGGTTGGTGCTTATTGTCGGGGTGACGGGGTCGGGGAAATCTTCGACGCTCGCGGCGATGCTTGATGAGGTCAACGCGACTCGTCCTGTGAACATCATCACGATCGAGGATCCGGTGGAGTACCGGTTCGTTCCCAAGCAAGCGATTATCTCGCAACGCGAGATCGGGATTGATGTGACGGACTTTCATGAGGCGCTGCGGCATGTGGTGCGTCAGGATCCGGATGTGATCTTCATCGGTGAGATGCGCGATCAAGAGACAGTACTCTCGGCGATCCAAGCAGCAGAGACTGGGCACTTGGTCTTTGCGACACTGCACACGGCGGATACGATGGGCGCGTTTGGTCGGATGCTGGAGTTCTTCCCTCAGGAAGAGCGGGCGTTTGTGCGTGGGTCGCTTGCGTCGACGCTGAAGGCGATTTGTGCTCAGCGGTTGGTGCCTGCGAATCCGGAGCTCGCGGCGAAGGAGGGGGGGTCGAAGGTGGTCCCTGCGGTGGAGGTGTTGCTGTCGTCACCAACGGTTCGGGAACTGATCCGCGATGGTCGGGATTCGGATCTGCCTGCGGTGATCTCGACGAGCCGAGCGGACGGGATGGTGAGCTTTACGCAATATCTCGCGGAGCTGGTTGACAAGGAGTGGATCAGTTCGCAGGTCGCACAGGAATATGCACCGAATCGTGACATGCTCAACTCGATCCTGAAGGGGGTTGAGGTCAAAGCGGCGTCGCTGGTTGGTCGGATCAAGGGATAGGGTATTCTTCTTAAACAGGAAATGCAGCGGGTCGGATTCTTTGGGTGTCCGGGGCGATTTTGTGTGTCTAGCGTATAGATATCAGCGAATACGTCTGCTGCTCGGGTGTCGAGCATACAAAGGAGATTTCCTATGAAACAGTTCATCGGGTTGGTGTGTGCGGGTCTTGTTGGTTCGATGTTGGTTGCGGGCTGCGGCGGTGAGGATGAATCCGCGGCGGCGAGCACAACACCGAAAAAACCGAGCGTGAACGCGATGGCGGTCAAGGGGGCGCTGGTGTACAAGAAGACCTGCGCGAGCTGCCATGGTGCGGATGCGAAGGGGATGGCGAACAATGGGCCTGATCTCACGGCTTCGGAGTTCATCCGTGATAGCAGCGAAGAAGAGTTGTTGACCTATGTGCAGGTCGGTCGTGAGGTCCCCGGCGGGGTGCCGATGCCGCCGCGTGGTGGGTTCACTGAAGAGATGCTTCCGGATGAGGACATCAAGAAGGTGATTGTATATTTGAAGAACATGAAGGGGAATCAGCCTTGAGTTGATGGCTGATTGGTATTCAACATGACAAAGCCGCGAGTAATTGTGCTCGCGGCTTTGTTGTTGATTGGTTTGTTGTGGTTACTCAACGCGGGTGTGGAGGTTGCCTTGTTCGGATTCGAGGTGTCCGCCCATGGCCATGATGTCTTCGATGACGCCCTTGAACTGTGATTCGGGCATCGGTGGGGATTGACCGTCCATCAGGGATTTGTAGAGGTCGTCGTTGATCCCGAGGTAGAGGCGCATCGCGTAGTCGTATGCGGCGTCGTGGTCGTCGCGGGAGAGGTCCAAGCGCAACTCGTTGATGACCTTGGTGCCCATCCCGATCCATTCGTCGAAGGTTTCTTTGGAGATGGAGTCTTGGATCCATTGTCCGATGCCGTTCTTGAATGGTGGGCGTGGGAGTTTGTGTCCCATGTGTCCGGTTTTGGTGCAGCGGAAGTCTCCGGATGGCGTGGAGGGGGCTGCGACGGAGGAGTCTTGGGTGACTTCGGGGATCTCGGCGCCGATTTCCTTGAGCATCTCTTCAATGGCGTTTTTGGGGAGCATGTCGCCTCGGGTGACGGCTTCGATGTATCCCCAGGTGAGGATTTCTTTGGCTTGGTCTTGTTGACCGGCGTCGATGTAGGCGCGTCCGGCGAGTTGGAAGGCTTTGGTCATGCCTTTGTTGATCTCGGTGCATCGGACGAATGATTGTGCGGCTTCTTCGTGGCGCTCGGCTTGGAGGAGTGCGTTGCCGAGGGAGAAGTGGGCCATGTCGTTGTCGGGGTCGGATTCGATGAGTGCTTTGAACTGATTGATTCGGGTGTCGAGGTCCATGGTGGACTCCTAATTGAAGTGGTTTGTTTGAGGGCAAGTTTAGGTCGGTCGGCGTACTGTGTGGGTATGGGATATGCGCCGAGTGCATCAATGCGGACGGATTTATGCGGGATTTCGCTCGCGAGTCCGGTGCTGCTCGCGTCGGGGACGGCGGGGACGCTCGATGAGATGGGTGATGTGATGGATCTGGGTGTGCTGGGGGGGATCGTGACCAAGTCGATCACGAGTGAGCCGAGGGAGGGGAACGCGTTTCCGAGGATCACCTGGACGCGGGCGGGGATGCTCAACGCGATCGGGCTTGCGAATCCGGGGCTCGCGTACTGGGAGCGTGAGATCGGGCCGCGTGTGAGCGGGGTTGGGACGAAAGTCTTTGGATCGGTCGCGGGGGATTCGATCGAGGACTATGTTGCGATCGCTTCGGCGATGGATGCGGTCGATGCGGTTGCTGGGATCGAGCTCAATGTGTCATGTCCGAATGTGCATTCGGGTCTTGAGTTTGGTGCGGATGCGGGGGCGCTGCGGGAGTTGGTGTCGGCGGTTCGGGGGAAGGTTGATCGTGCGAAGGTTTTTGTGAAGTTGTCACCAATTGTGGTCGGGACACCGACGACAATTGTGGATCTGGCGCGGGTTGTGGTTGAGAGCGGGGCGGACGGATTAACGCTGTGTAACACGGTCCCGGCGATGGGGATTGATGTGGAGACTCGGAAGCCAGTCTTGTCGAATGTGATGGGGGGGATGTCGGGTCCTGCGGTGCATCCGATCGTGGTGCGGCTTGTGCATCTGGTGTATTCGCAGTGTGCGAAGGATGCGGGGGTGCCGATCATTGCGGTGGGGGGCGTGACGCGATGGGAGGATGCGGCGGA
>JAEPQP010000224.1 GCA_017640485.1 Phycisphaerales bacterium
CAAGAAGAAGGCCGAAGAAGCGGCGGGCAAAGCTCTCCAGGACGCCTGCCTGGCCGCGATCGGCGCCCTCGACCCCGACAAGCTCTACAAAAACCGCCCCGCCTTCACCGCCGACCTCAAGGCCGCCGCCAAGGCCCGCGACCTCAAGCTCCCCGCCCCCGTCCTCAAGGCCATCCTCTCCGCCCTCTCCGAGCGAGACGAGACCGCCGACAAATGCCTCAAGAAGGGCCAACCCGAACCCGACACCGACCTCCGAGACCACGAAAACGTCCCCCTCAAACAAGACATCCACGACTACATGGCCCGCGAAGTCCTCCCCCACGTCCCAGACGCCTGGGTCGACGAGAGCAAGACCAAAGTCGGCTACGAGATCCCCTTCACACGCCACTTCTTCGTCTACGAACCGCCGAGGCCACTCGACGTGATCGAGGCTGAGATCAGAGCGTTGGAGAGCGAGATCCAGGGGATGCTTGGGGAGGTGTTGGCGTGACCTCGGCCCAACTCTACAACACCACACGATTGAGGTTCCTGGGTCATTTGAAGGGTGGAGCCGGTTTCCCCCATGAGGAGCAAGGCAACACATCAGCAGCCATCCCTTTTTATAAAGTCAAAGACCTCGCGGATGCAGACCATCTCGGGTTTCTCAAAAAAACAGACAACTACGTCGACGCCATAACAGCGGCGCGCTTGGGTGCCTTCGTCTTCCCCAGAGACACAATTTTCCTTGCCAAAGTTGGTGCCGCACTCCTCTTGCACCGGGTCGCACGTGCATCAAGACCGTCATGCGTCGACAACAATATGCTTGGCATCATTCCTGACTGTTCGCTAGTTGACCCTGACTTCCTCCTCTATGCAGTGCGCACGCTCAGATTCGATGATGTTGTGAACCCAGGCGCCGTTCCATCCATTGGTGCAGAAGTGGTGAGCAACCTTCCCATACCAACCCCTCCACTCCCAACCCAACGCACCATAGCCAACTTCCTCGATCGCAAAACCACCGCCATCGACGCTCTCATAGCCAAGAAAGAACGCCTCATCGAACTGCTCGCCGAAAAGCGCGCGGCGCTCATTCATCAGGCGGTGACGAAGGGCTTGGATCCGAGCGTAGAGATGAAGGATTCGGGGGTGGAGTGGATCGGAGAGATTCCGGCCCATTGGGTTATCAAGCGGCTCAAGCACCTGATATCGCCGGGAAGTTCCATCTCATACGGTATTGTTCAGCCAGGTCCCCACATTGAGGATGGGACTCCATTCATCCAAACAACCAACATTAGCAAAACCCCGCTACCAACGACTGGCTTGCAGCGCACAGATCCAAAGATCGCAGCCGCTTACCCTCGCTCCAAACTAAAGGCAGGGGACCTGATCTTAGGTATCCGAGCGTCGATAGGGGCAGTCCACATCGTACCGCGCGTTCTGGAAGGATCCAATCTGTCTCGGGGAGTCGCGAGGATTGTTCCCAGTGACGAGGTAAGCAGTCGGTATTTGAGAAC
>JAEPQP010000011.1 GCA_017640485.1 Phycisphaerales bacterium
GCTTGTCCTGCTCCTGCTTAGTCGCGGCGTCGTAGATCGACTGGTCCACCTTGGAAACGGGTACGAAATTATCATCGCGGATGTAGTTAACCACCGACAGCCCGTTGCACAAGCCGTCAAAGATACAGCTCAGCAACGCATTCGCGCCGAGTCGGGTCGCGCCGTGGTACGCGAAATTAACCTCGCCGAACGCGTAGAGCCCGTTGATGTTGGTCATCGCGTTGTTTGGAGCGCCGACCGTCAAGCCGTGCCCTTGCTCTGAACCCACCGGGATCGGATTCCCAGGCTTGTGCTCAGGCATCGGCTGCTCTGGTTCGTAATCCCCAGGCGTGTAGGTCGTCCACATGCCGCCCATCGAGTAGTGGACCGCCGGGAAGATCTTCATCGGGGTGTATCGCGGATCTTCACCCGCGAACTTCTCATAGATATCCAGGATCCCACCGAGTTTCTCGGTCAGGTAGTCCGGGTCCTTGTGGGTCAGGTCGAGATAGACCTGGTTCTGTCCATCAACACCCATTCCTTCGTTGACACAGACATCGAAAATCTCGCGTGTCGCTATGTCGCGCGGAACGAGGTTGCCGTACTTGGGGTAGCGTTCTTCGAGGATGTAATAGCGTTCGTCTTCGGGGATGTCGTTCGGTCTACGGGTATCACCAATCTTCTTGGGAACCCAGACGCGTCCGCCCTCGCCGCGAGCGGACTCGGACATCAATCGACACTTGTCTGCACCGGGGATCGCGGTCGGGTGGACCTGGATCATCTCCGCGTTGCCGTACCACGCGCCCGCTTGGTAGCAACGCGACGCAGCACCACCGGTGCAGATCACCGAGTTGGTGGACTTCCCGAACACAAGCCCGCAGCCTCCGGTCGCCATGACGACCGCATCGGCGCGGAACGAGCGGATCTGCATCGTCCGCATATCCTGAGCGACGATCCCGACAGCCCGTCTGTTCTCGCCCTCTCCCTCGAGGATGGGGTAGAGGAACTCCCAGTAGTTGTACTCAGTCACCTTGCCTTCGGAGACATATCGCCTGGTCTGCTCATCAAGGGCATACAACAGCTGCTGACCGGTCGTTGCGCCTGCAAAGTGGGTCCGCTTGAACAATGAACCACCGAAAAGACGCAGGTCCCGGTAACCTTCAGAGGAACGGTTGAACGGGACACCCATCCGATCGAGCAGGTCGATGATCTTGGGCGCCCAGTTGGTCATCTCGAGGACCGGGTGCTGGTCATTGAGGAAGTCGCCCCCGATGAGGGTCTCATCGAAGTGCTGGTACTCTGAGTATCCTTGCTGACGCGCGACTTCGTTGCACGCGTTGATGCCGCCTTGGGCGCACACAGAGTGTGAGCGTTTGACCGGGACCATCGAGAAGAGGTCTACCGGGACACCCGCTTCAGCGATCCGGATGGACGCGGCCAATCCCGCGAGTCCTCCACCGACCACAATCACGCGTTGCTCATTCATTTCGATTCCTCTTTCGTCTTCAGAACTGGATTCGTTGCTGTTTGTTGGTGGATGCGGTTAGCCCTCTGGATCGATCTCATCGATGATCGACGCGTCGTTGTGTCCCGCGTGTTCCTGACCATCAACAACCCCCTCGACCGGTTCAACATGCGATCCATGGAGGTGTGCTTCAACGGCACGCGCCTCGTCGTAGTTGATCATCATCGCGCCCGCGAGCGCTCCCCACGCCGCGAACATCAGACCCACAGCGGTCGCCGCACAGACATAGCCCCACTTCTTCTGTGCGTTCTCAGACACCGTCAACCCCCAAGTAATCGCCGCGGTCCAGAGCCCGTTGGCAAAGTGGAAGACCAGCAGCGATACGCCGAGGAAGTAGAACAGGGATACGACCAGCCCCATCGCGGTCCAGCCTTCTGTGGAGCCTTGCAGCGCCGCTGCGAGCGTCGAGGCGCTCCAGTCGTGCGACCACTTGGTTCCCGATGGGACAAGGAAAGTCCATCCCCAGCGGAGCGTTGCGACGTGATAGAAAATGAACGCGATCCCGAAATATCCCGACCAACGCTGGAGCGAGTATCGGAGGTTGTCTTGGTGCTTGTATCGCGGGAGATTGCCGTGCCCGCCGAGTGCGTAGTAGAAGCCGAGGATCGAGTGGAACGCGATCGCGAGCCAGAGGGTGACCTCGATCAGGAACAGGTGCGGGACCTGCGTATTGATCCAGGTCACTTCGTGCGCGAAGTACTCGACACCACCCTCGCTGATGTTGAGTCCCTCGCCCTTGCCGCGACCTTTGAGTGCGAACCAGCCCCAAGCGAGCGAGGAGTTGGTGACGAGGTGCGCGATCAGGAAGACCCCGATCGGGAGGATGCCCGTCAGCGAGTGGAGTCTCCGGATAAGGAACTGATTGCGTTCCATGAAGCTCTGATCGGACGGGCTGCTGCTTGAAATTGTGCTCACGGCATTGCTCCGGAGGTCGAATGGATCGTTGTCAATGACCCGTATCGGTTCAAACGGGCCGATTCCGCCATGGAAGGCGTCGAGAGGGGGAACGGGTCAGGTGATCTTGAGATCAGGACCACCCGCTGCGGGTCCACCGGCCGCGCCGGGCTGACCCTGCATCTGCTCAAGTGTTCCATCCTGAGCAGCTTGTGCGACCGCTTTAGAAACCTCAACGAACTGATGCTGAAGCTCCGTAACGGCTTGATTGAGCATGGTTTCCTCTTCCTCGCTCAGATTGCCCTTGGTTTTCTCTTGGACAACGCTCAGAAGATCAATATTCAGACGAGCAACATCGAGCGAAACCATCGCTTTGCCCGATTGATCAGGGAACGCCCCCATGTACATCAGCGCCTGGGTCGCAAGCATGGAAACGAGTTCCTTGAACCCGAGCTTCTCAGGAAGACCGTCGATCCCACCCGATTGGGCGGCTTTCTCGGCTCTTTCCTGCTCCTGAGCAGCAAGTTTTGCTTTCTCGGCTTGTGCAGACGACTTCCAGTCGTCGTCGATGATAATCTTAGATTGATCGGAGTCGGTCATTGGGTGCATCCTCTTTGGTTGGTGTATCCTAGGGCATGAAACGGAGTCTGAGGTTGTATTTACACGCATTCGAGAACACATTCTGTAAGCGCTTCCTCCCGATCGCAACAATCGCGGGACTCGCGATTTCCAGCGGCTGCACAAGCAACAAAATCGCCGGGAACCGTGAGGATAACCCGACCCCGATCAACATCGCCGACTTCAGAGCCGACCCCAATGAACCGGTCCTTCCGGAGACTGAGATCGCGTCTCAAGAGAGCGATGAAGAATCCAACGCAGACCCTTCGTCTGGATCGGATCCGAGCACCGATGGATTCGCTCAACGCATCGATTCGGATACACCATCAACCTCCGTCAGTGCTCCGATTCTCAGCGGGACCGATGGGTTCGAGTTCCTCGACGCAAAGGTCGGTGACATCAGCGGCCACCCGATCTATGTATCGAGTTTCTTCGAGCCGATCAAGGACCGTTTGATCGCATCCGCGAACCAGAAAGACCTCCGCGGGTGGCGCAACGACGCGATCGACATCGTTAAGAACAGACTCGATGGGATCATCTATGACGAGCTGCTCAGAGCGGAGACCATCGCGGCACTCACACCCAAGCAGCGCGTCGGTCTGCAGTCTTTCCTGAGTGATTTCCGATCCAACATCCTCTCCGAGAACCTCGGCAGCGCCCAGCTCGCGAACCAGCGCATCCTCGAGAACCAAGGGATCACCCTCGACGAAGCGCTGCGCCAAAAAGAGCTCGACACGCTCGTTGGTCTCACGCTCTACCAAGAGATCAACCAACGCATCAACATCTCCTGGCGCGACATCAAGCAGCGCTATGAACGCGACATCGATCGATTCCAACCCCCACCAACCGTTGTGCTCCAGGTCATCCGGGTCTTGGAGCCGGAGGGTGAGCTTGTCGATTCCATCACCCAACGCTTGAATGAGGGTGAGGATTTCGCTGAGATCGCGTCGTCGGAGATCAACACCTTCAACAACGACACCCAAGGGATCATCGAGGTCCAGATCGAGGACGAGTTCGGGAGCACCGAGTTCTTCGCACCCGAACCGCTCAACGAAGCGGTGTGGTCCCTTAAGCAAGGAGACTGGACCGGCCCTGTCTCACTGGGAAATGCAAACTTCTGGATCCTGTACGCAGACAGGATTCAGGACTCCAAGACACTCTATGAAGCTCAGATTCAACTCAAACGCGAGCTCGAAACGGAACGACGAGAAATAGAGCGTGCGGAGTTTCTGACTGATCTGATCGAGCGTGCCCGAGTTTCGAGCCGGGATGAGATCCTGCTCCGCTTGCTCTACATCGCCGAGCAGCAATACGGCCCGAAGAGCTGAGCATGCTCCGGAGCGTGCTACGAATGCTCTCCCCGACCCGATCCGTGTGGATCCGCGGCGAAGACGCCGCAGCGAAACACATGAAACGCGCCGGATTCAGAATCCTCGAACGCAACGCTCGATTCCCGATGGGGGAGATCGACATCGTATGCCTTGAACCTAAATCAAGCACCCTCGTGATCGTCGAGGTCAAAGCACGGATGATCAGCCCGAACCCCGCCCGCCGGATCGATCCAGAAGCCAACATCACCAGCGCCAAAAAAGCCAAGCTCCGCACGCTCGCGCAAGCCGCTCAGCGGAGCAACCGGTATCCCAGCAAGGGGATCCGCATCGATGTCATCGCTGTGGAGTTCGTTGAAGGCCAGTCCAAGCCCGTCGCACTCCGACACTACGAATCCGCGGTCTGAACCTCGGTATCCTCAACCGACTCCCCATCCCCGCTGTCATCATCAAACGCATCCACCTGTGTCCCATTGATCGCGGGCGGCCGCAGAGCACCGCGGAACTTCGCTTCGAGCTTGGTTTCTTCGAGGATGGTCTCATCGAGTTTGGTTGGGAGGATCACCGAGAACATCGAACCCGAACCGATCTCGGAAACCAGCTGGATCTCCCCCTGCAGCAGACGCGTCAACTCCGACACAATCGCGAGCCCCAACCCCGTCCCGGCGTGGGCACGTGTATGCGACGAATCAACCTGCTGGAACTTGTCAAAGATCTTCTTCTGATCATCGGGCGCGATCCCCTGACCGTTGTCGATCACCGATACACGCAGCCGATCCGTTTCACTGTCGTCGTCCGGAAGACGCTCGGCACGGAGCGTGATCTCGCCCGGCTTACCCGTCGCGCTCTCACCCGTAAACTTCACAGCGTTCGAGAGCAGATTGAACACGATCTGCTGGAACTTCTTCGCATCGGTCTCGACGATCGGGATGTCCTCCGCGAGATCCAGCAGGACCTTGATGTCTTTCTTGCGCGCAAGCGGGTGGATGAGCCCGACCAGTGCTTGGCAGGTATCGCTGATGTTCATTGGACCGATGTTGAGCTCGACGCGTCCCGCTTCGATCTTCGCCATCTCCAGCAGTGACTCGATCATTTCCAGAAGCGTGCGTCCCGCAGAGACGATATTGACCAGATACCGCTCCCGCTTGGAAACTTCCTCCGGATCGAGCCCCGATCCGTTGTCACCTTGCTCCGCGCTGTCAGCGACCTCCCGGCGGACGATCTCGAGCAGCAGCTCCGCGAATCCAATGATCGCGTTGAGCGGCGTGCGCAGCTCGTGCGAGACACTCGCGAGGAACTCCCCCTTCAATCGAGCCGACTCGAACAACGCAACATTCGCTTGCGAGAGTTCCGCGAGCTTGATATCCATCGCGGCATTCGCGCCCCGGAGCTGATCCTGCTGACGCTGGAGCTCCGTGAGCATGAGGTTGATGGTCTCCGCGAGTTCTTCAAACTCATCACCCGTCGCAATCGTTGATCGGATATCCAGGTTCCCGTCTCGCACCTTCTCAGCGGTCTTCTGAAGCGAGAGCACGGGCTTCAAAATAAGTTTCTCCGTGATCCATGCGAACACCACCAACGCGACCGCAAGGACCACCACCCCCGCCGCGACGACATACAGCAGGTTGATCACCATCAACCACCCCGCGCCCGCGGATCGGTGCTCGATCAACACAATCGACTCCGCCGAGCCCGTTTCATCCCGAATGATGTGCGCGAACCGGTAGAGCCTGCTCCAACCAACCCAGTCCGAATCGAAGTACTCGATCCGATTCTCAGATCGCTCGAATCGATCGAGTGACCTGTCGATGAACGGGTTTTCATCGCGAGCCGCGTTGGCTTGCTCGATCGTCATCGGGGTGATGACCGCGCCCCCCGCTTCGATCGGGACGCCATCCATCTCGTGCTCTTCGAGCATCCAGGTCGCGTAGACGGATCGTGCGAGCGAGCGTTCCCCTGATCCGACCAGCCCGTTCATACGCAGGAGCGGGAGCGAGAGCGCGATTGTGATGATCAGCGCCGACGCAGCACCGAACAGCAGCAGACACTTGCTCGCCAGCGCCAGATCTGAAAACCACGCTCTGATATCATCGATCGTCGTCACAACACGAGTGTATCACTCAAGTCCCCTTCCTGCCGGGCTTTCGGGCGTTTCAGCGCGTACACTCGTTGTCCTATGGCGAGTAAATCAGTCTATTTAGAGACCTTCGGTTGCCAGATGAACGAGCTCGATTCCGAGCTCGTTGCCGGCGCGCTGACCGGTCTCGGATACCGGTTCACCACCGCCGCGGACGACGCGGACATTGTGCTCTACAACACCTGTTCTGTTCGCGAGCGCGCCGAGCAGAAGGTCTGGTCGCGGCTTGGAGAAATGAAGCACCGAAAAAACGACCAGCCCGATCTCGTCGTCGGCGTGCTCGGATGCATGGCTGAGCGTGACGGGAAAGACCTCATCTCCAGGATGCCGGTCGTCGATCTCATGTGCGGCCCCGCCGAACTCGACAAACTCCCCGAACTGCTCGACAACGCCGTGCGCACCAAAGCATCCCTCGCAGAGTCCGACCCGCAAGTCGCGATCCGGAGATCCGCAAAGCAGGTGGCGCTCCAAGGCAATGCGTCGCGCCGATCGTCCACACTCTCTGCAGCAGGAGATTCGCTCGAATCACTCGATCTCGGACGCATGATCTCCCCAGTCGATTTCGATGGACGGCGATCCGCGTATGTCCGCATCACGCGTGGATGCAACAAGTTCTGCACCTACTGCGTCGTCCCCCACACCCGCGGCGCGGAGATCCATCGTCCACCTGAGCACATCATCGACGAGATCAAAGCCCTCGCTGATACCGGCGTCGTCGAGATCACGCTGCTCGGACAAACCGTCAACCACTACCGCTTCGAGCACGATTCCGCGGTCACCCTCGACGGCGTCGTGCAACCCCAGAAGGGACGCGCCTACAAGGGATCGCACAACCGCGACTCCTTCGCCGGGGAGAACACAACGACCTTCGCGGATCTGCTCTACCGCATCCACGAGGAGGTCCCCGCGATCCAGCGCCTCCGGTTCGTCACAAGCTATCCACGCGACTTCGGAGACGATGTGCTCCAGGTCATCCGCGATTGCTCCCGCATCTGCAGATTCATCCATGTCCCCGCGCAGACCGGGTCCGATCGGATGCTCAAGATGATGAATCGTGGACACACGATCTCCGAGTACTACGAGTTCATCGACCGCTGCAACGAGTACCTCCACCAGCCCGAGATCGGTCGCCCACTCATGCTCGGCGGGGACATCATCGTTGGATTCCCGACCGAAACCGAGGAAGACCACGAACTCACCAAGGAACTCCTGATCCGAAGCAAGTACAAAAACTGCTTCATCTTCAAATACTCCCCGCGACCCGGCACTGTCGCGTACGACAAAATCCCGGACGACATCCCCGACGAGATCAAACGCCGACGCAACAACGAACTCCTCGATCTGCAAACGGACATCTCCGACACCATCGCTCAGGAACAAGTCGGAGGCGAGTTCGATATCTTCGTCGAGGGGTTGTCCCGCCGTGAGCATCGCAAGCGTGGAACCGAAGTCAAACCCGGATCCGGGATGGTCGGGATCACGATCGGTGGAGCCGATCCCAACGCAACGCTCGCTGTACTTGATCAAGACATCTCGGAACCAACCGTCCAGATGTCCGGCAGAACCGACGGTGATCTGATCGTGTTCTTCGATGTTCCGACCGATGCCGTGAAACTCCCGAGCGAATACATCGGACAGATCGTCCGCGCCAAGATCACGAGCGCGGACAAGCTGACCCTTTCAGGCGAGCTGATTTAATCTTCTCTCACACACCTCAGGCACACCCATGATCCGTCGAATACTGGAAGCGATTGGAATAAAAAAAACTCACGCACACATTCCTGCTGCGTCAATTTCTGACGATGAATTCGAAGAACTTCTGGATATCATTTGCGTTGCGAGTAAGAAATCCGGACGCCTAGCAAGCCATTTGGTACCAGTTCAACAATTAGATCAAAGCAGTTTTGCAGGAACTTCGATTGGGCACATCAGCATGCTCCCAAAAGGGCACACATGGCCCATGCATGATGACGAACCTATGTTGCCTTTATTGCAGATCAGAGTCAGTGATCTGCCCCAATGCCCAAGTGAGCTAAGAGAATTTGAATACATTTTTATCTGGTGTGCTATTGAAAGCAGTCCGGACATGCCCTTTGAGCTACTCAGCGAGCTGTTTGAAATGACTTCAAATGATTGCGACCAATCCGAGATCCTAGACTTCTATGAACGAAACGCTGATAAAATTTCTATTCGATATTCACCTGATCCTTCCGTGATTCGTGTACTGGCATTACCTCGCGGATCTTGTTTCGAGGTTTGCGAATCTAAGGATCCACACGAGATCCTAAATCCTCATGTTTTACATGCAGAATCCATTACTGATTCCATAGATCATTGGGATGGCGTATACCAAAAATTTTTAACACCAGAAATTGCCAAACGGTGTAACACACTTTACGACCGAAAACTCACTTCTCATCAAGAGAAAAAGATCAACCAGGCTACAGGCAACCATGAGTGCGTCAAAGTCGGCGGCTGGCCCACTAACCTGCAAGGAGTAATCGACTTCGATGGGAAAGCCGAGTTTATTCTTCAAATCACATCTTCTCGTGACTACGGGCTGATGCTCGGCGATCTAGGAATTATCTATATTGGATACAACAAATCTACCAATGAATGGCTCTCTGATTGGTCTTCCTACTAATCATCAAACCGCTCGCGTGCCCGCTTCTTCGCGGCCATCAATGAACTCAGCTCTTCGAGCTCCGCATCATCCTGCTGCTTGATCGACTCGGTATTCGACACCACAGGAGGAGCCGGATGACGACGAGCAACCCGCTGCGTTTCGATCTTGACACTCGGCTCTGGCGCTTTGGTCCGCTTTGCGAGGTTCTCGAGTTGATCGGCGCGGACCGTGCGCGAAACCGCGATGGTCTCGTCACGCGCCTGCGCGATCCAGCGGTCCCACGCAACGCGCCGTGCGCCCAGATCGATCAAGAACAAGACAAAGCCGAGGATGAGCATGAGTCTCCACATTGATTCAAAGCTCGAAACCTCGCTCAATCCCTCTCGGCTGAACAGGTCCGCCGTCTGATTCAGTGAGAACACCCGACCCCCGGTACTCGCGGCGAGTCGCTCGAGCGCCCCGCGATCGGATTCGAGCGTGTCAAACTCGGAGTGGTCATCGATATGAACCGCTCCGATCGTCGGACGGATCGCTCGGGTCCCTTGCCTCGGAGTCGCAACGACCACATGATCCCCCGATGGAACCGAATCGAGCTCAGCGCGATACTGACCCGGACCCGTCTGGACCAGATCCACCTGCTGGGATGCACCGTCGGTAAAGACTTTGGTGCTCACGCTCAGTCCATCAACCGGAACCCCCGCATCGTCGATCGCGGTGTAATCGATCACCAGACCACCCCCCGCGCTGCTCGATGGGCTGATCGAGAGCTCCCCGATCCCAGGATCCTGCGTGCGCCCGCTCCACTGCGCCAGATGCGTCCAGAACTGCTCGAACGATTCGCTCCCGATCCATTGCTGTGACCAGTTGGAGACATCACTCGTGAAGACCCCGACGCGTCCGAGCTCGACCTGATGACCCGCGAGGATTGGTTCGCCTTGCCCGCTCACGATCGGGACCATGACGCGTGGATCATCCGTCTTGAACTCCGTGAGCACCAACCCGCTGAGCTCAGGGATCACCATCGAGGCGCCCTCGATCAGCATCGGAGAACTCGGATCAACAACCACAGGCTGCACAACCCCCTCACGCACCATCGGGCGACGCAGCACCCGCACCGCCTTGAGGAAAATCCTCGGCAGCACAGCGGGGTTCACGACCCGGTAGTACACCCCACCACTCTCCGTCGCGATCAGACGCATCGTCCCCTCGTCGGCCTCGTCACCGATGGTGATCGTCGAGACCTTGATCCCCTGCGCTTTGAGTCGGTTCGCGATCGGGGGAAGCCGTTCCGGATCTCTCGATTCACCATCAGAGAGCACAACGATGTGCTTCGTCTTGGACTCGACGCTCAGCAGCTGCTCCCCGGCAAGCTGGAGCGCCGGAGCAAGGTTGGTGCCTCCGCCGGACGGGATCGCTTTGATCCGTTCAGTGATCGCGTCCGGATCCTCGATTGTCGTGATCGGGACCACAAGCTTGGGACTCCCTGAGAATGAGATCACCGTGACCATGTCACTCGGATCAAGCACCCCGATCGCGCTGGCCGCGGAGTTGTTCGCGACGGACTGCTGCGATCGCGATGATCCCATCACGGGACGCTTCATCGAACCGGACGAATCCAGCACGATCGCGACCGCCGCGTGGGTCGTCACGACATCGTCCGGGATCTCAAGATTCAGCGGGAGCAAATCTGCGATGATCGTGTTCTCGCTGTCACGCGCACTGCTGGCGCTGGTCGTGATCCCGCGCTGCGCCAGTGGTTCGTCCAGCGACGCGTTCCACCCCCCGGCACCAAGCGCCTCGTATCCACCCACAAACAGCACCCCGCCCCCAAGCGTCCGGACATAGGAATCCAGAGCCGGCTCGATGTCCTGACTCACCGCATCGCGTGCCGTGTTCACAAAGATCACCAAGTCGTACGGCTCAAGCCCCAGAACATCATCAGGAACCTCCGCAGGAAGAAACGGATCCACCGTCCACCCAGCCGTCGTCAGCGTGTTGATCAACGGCTGCGCTTCCTGCGCTGAGTCTTGCGAGACCACCATCACGCGCCCGTGATCATTGGTGAGCGTGAGTGCGGTTGATTCATTGTTGAGACGATTGGTGTCCCCCACCGAGTCCCCCACTGAATCGAGCGCCGGTTCCCAGATCGCCCGGACACGATGGACCCGCCCAGAACCGATCGGGACACTCAGCGAGATCGGTTCGACCCCACCCTTGAGCGAGAGCGGCAACCCACCCGAAGGCGTGTCCGGATCAAGGTTGATGGTTTGATTGTCCACAACAATCCGGAGGTACCCGTTCGCCGGTCCGGTAGATCGGAGCGTGACCCGCACAGGCATCAGCGATTCCTGCGTCACGCGTGCGGGGACATCCACCGACTCCACCAACACTTCCTGCGTCACGCGATACTCGATCGGCACCACATCCACCGGCGTGGTGATCGATACTGAATCCAGATTCCCGCGTGTGGAAACGCCATCCGAGAACAGCACAATCCGACCGCGTGAGTCCGCCGCGATCATCGACTGTGCCCGCTGGAGCGCCGAAGCGATGTCTGTGCCATCGGATCTCTGGAAATCAAACGACAGATCCTGCAATGACCGGACCGGACGAGGATGCGTCACAAGCGAGGGGCGTCCATCAAACGCGATGATCCCCAGCCGATCATCATCCAGTTGCTCAGCGGTTCCCGATGCAAGAAACGAGAGCGCCGCTTGGTCAATCGTGATCCGTTCACCCGAGCCGCTCGTCAAACTCCCCGTAGTCCCCAGATCAGCAAAGCCTTCGATCGACCCGGAAGTATCGACCACCGCGATCAGTGTCACCCGATCGCTTGTCCGCACGCGCTCCAGTCCCGCGAGTGCCAGCGCAAAGCACACGAACGAAGCGAAACGACCACCCACAACCACGGCGCGCCGCAGTGTTGGCAACCCGCGCAGCACCACCCATCCGAGCGTCCCCGCGAGCACCCCGATCACCATGACCCACAACCAGATCGGTTGATCGACAATCAGATTCATGATCAGTCTGACCCCTCGCTGGTGGATTTCTTGGGACTCGGCGCATCCTCCCCATCGCTCGCGGCTGGAGCCGGTGACAGATCCCCCGCCCGTTCATCGAGCTTCTTGAAATACTCGCTGATCACATCGCGATACTTCCGAGGCACTCGGCGATCACTGACCTCCTCACGCGCCCGCTTGGATGCATTGCGGAAGCGCTTCGCCGTGTCGCTGGTCCCGGATCGCGAACGATCCCCCGCTTGATCTGGGTTGTACCAACGACCGATCGGGGATGAATCTTCATCAGCACTCGCGCTCTCGTCCGCGGCTTGCACAGGTACATACTCCGACTGTTCCTGCGCACTCGTCGGGTTTCCACGCGGCGTCTGATCCTCCCCGCCGGGCGCTCCTCTGTTGGAATCCGAAGACTCCCGTTCAGCCGTTCCAGGCTGCTGCTCACCGGTCGATTCATCCCCAGCCTCCGGTTGCTGAGATCCCTGATTCTCCGATCCAGATTCTTCAGAAGACGACTGATCTCGATTCTGGTTCCCATTCTGATCACGCGGCTGGTCCTGCTGCGATCCACGCTCATCCTGAGCCGACCGCTCAAGCTGCTCACGCAATCGCTCAGACATCTCGCGATCACGCTGAGCCCCATCGCTGCGACGCTGCGCTTCACGCAGCATCTCACGCAGATCAGTCTCCCTCCCCGGTCGATCCTCGGCTCCCTCTCGATTCTGCGGCTCGCCATTGGAGTCCTGTCCCGAGTTCATCGGTTGCTCTTGCTGCTGATCCCCGGTTTGATCACCCGATTGCTGATCCCCCTGCTGCTGTGGTTGCTCGCCTTCTCGTTCAGACTGACCATCCCTCTGCTGATCGCCCTCCTGATCGCGTGTTTGATCATTCTGTTGACCAGACCGCTCATCCCCAGTCTGCTGTTCTTGCTGCTCCCCACCCTCCTGAGCGTTCTGATCAGTCGGGCGCTCCTGTTCTGAGGACTGTTTGCTCTCTTGTCCGTTCTGTTGCCCGTCTTGTGTTTCGGTATCTTGCTCGGTGCCTTGCTCGGATGACCGCTCATTGCCTTGTTCAGCAGATTCTGAGGGTTGTTCTTGAGAAGATTCACCGGTCGTATTCGAATCTTGAGCCGTGTCATTCCGATTGGAATCTGACTCAGATTCACTCTGGTTCTCGGATTGAGGATCCGCCTCGGGATCCGATGGAGGGCTGCTTTGGTCGGAAACCCGATCCTCAACCGATTCATCCCGCTGATCGAGATCTGATTCAGACTCTTGATCCACCGACTCATCGGCGTTCGAATCCACAGCATCAGGAGATTCTGCTGAGGATTGTTCTTGTTCACGGATCCGATCCGCCTCTTCGCGCATCGACTCGGCGAGTTCCTCAGATACATCACGAGTCTGTTCGTCCGTCGATCCCTCCCGCTCAGACGGACTGCTCGGCGAATCCTGATCGATCGCATCCGCAAGCGATTCAAGGTCACGCGCCGCTTGCTCGCGTTCTTCGGGGGTCATCGAATCCAGACGCTCCTCGAGCGATTCAAGTTCATCCAGTGCATCCTCGTACTGCCCCTCAGCGAGTTGCTCTCGGAACCGATCCAGATCCGACTCTTCCGGGAGTGAACGAGATCGAAGAGAATCAAGCCGTTCACGAAGCGCCTGCTCCTCTTGCTCTTGTTCTTCTGAGCGTTCCTCGAGTTCATCCGCGAGCCGTTGGATGCGAGAATCCGCAAGCGCCCTTGCAGAATCTGGATCAGCTACAGAATCTGCCTCATCACTCGAGAGCAGCTCCTGCTCAATCTCCGCGAGATCCTCGAACGCATCCTGCACAAGCTCATCATCCTCCGAAGCGAGATCCGCAACCGATTGGAGTTCGTCTTGCTGTGCTTGGATGTGCTCCTGTGCTTCCTCAGTGGTCAGCACAGATCGAGGAACAGCACTGGGTTCGGGGGGTGATTTCGCAGGCATCCAGATCCCCGCGACCACAGTCAACACCAGCAGCACGCTCCCGAGTTGTACCCCCGGCCGCTCGTGTATCGCACGGGTCCGCTCGGGATTCGGGATCGACCGACCCGCAGCTCGAGCGTCACGCTCGGCATCAGCGACCGCAAGATCCGCGAATGCCGCATCCACTCCATCCTGCGACGCGAGCTCGAGCGCCGTTCTGAATCGGCTCTGTGTCTGCGCCGAGGCATCAAACCAACCCGCCGCCCGGATCCTCGATGGACGCGATCCCCAAGCGCGAACGAACCCCATCGCGATGGATACCAGCAGAGCCGCGAGCGGGAACCCCCACCAGTACATGCTCAGCGATGTATCCGCGAGCCACCAGCGGACCCCCGCAACCAGCAACAGCCCGACCCCCAGCGACCAGGGGATCAACCCAAGCACCTGTTCCCGCCAAGATCGCAGGAACAGCACACGCGCGACCCGATCTGAGAGAGAACTCGTATTGGTCGCACGCTGATTCATCACCGGATCCATGCTGGAGAGCGATCGGCTCATACCCCATTCTACAAAGGACACACCCGAAAGGTTCGACCTATCGTCTGCTATGGATCACTTTCAACAAGCACTTGGTACACTCCTCGACCATAAATCCCTCGATCAAGATCTCAGCTACGGCGTCTTCCGAGAGATTCTGGAGGGATCACTCGATGGATCACAAATCGGAGCGATCCTCGCGCTCCTCGCAACCCACCACTCCACAAGCGACGAACTCACCGGCGCAGCGCGAGCGATGCGTGACGATGTGACCAAAGTCCACGCATCTTCAGACGATGATTCCGTCCTCCTGGATACCTGCGGCACCGGGGGTGCGCCCAAGACATTCAATGTCTCCACAGCGGCCGCGATCATCCTCGCGGCGGTCCAGTGCCCTCCAAGTTCAGGGATCGCACGAATCCGCGTAGCAAAGCACGGCAATCGATCCCGAACCGGACGCGGATCCGCTGAAGTCCTCATAGCGCTGGGAGTCAATGTCGATGCATCGGTCGATCAACAATCGAAGTGTCTCGACGAAGCGGGGGTCTGCTTCTGCTTTGCTGTGAATCACCATCCCGCGATCAAGCACGCGATGCCGACACGAAGAGCACTCCCGATCCCAACGATCTTCAACGCGATCGGTCCCCTGACCAATCCTGCGGGCGCCGACCACCAACTCATCGGGGTCTACAAGAACGAACTCGTCGAACCCATGACTCAGACACTGCTCAACCTTGGTGTGAAGCGAGCGATGGTGGTCCACTCAACCGACGGGCTCGACGAACTCTCCACCACCGCTCCCACACGCATCATGCACGCCCACAACGGTACCTTGAGCGAAGAGACCATCGACGCGACCCAACTCGGATTGCAACGAGTCTCTCAGGAAGAGGTGCGTGCTCGCGATGAGCATCACAGCGCCGAGATCATCCGATCGATCGTGAGCAACGAGCCCTCCGCATTCGCAGACATGGCGCTGCTGACCGTCGCCGGCGGACTCGTCGTCGCTGGAGCGTGTGAGGACTTTGCATCAGGACTTTCACTTGGAAAAGAAGCCCTCGCAAACGGGAGGGCTCAGGAAACGCTTGACGCGTTGGTGACACTGTCAAATCAATAAACGACGCTCGCTCAATCTGGGATCGCGGCGTACCCGTTCTCAGACATCAGTGTCAGCAGATCACCAACAGTGTGATCGCTGAGCGTCTGACGCGTTGAGAACTGGTCCGCAACCAGGATCACCTGGTACTCGTCAATCACAGGATCCATCGCGAGCATCATGACAGCATCGACATGCTCGTGCTCATTGACCCAGCTACGCGTGCGGACAATCAGATCCTCAGAGTCACTCGGGATGGTCCCGATCGTGTTCTTGTAATCCGCGAGATGGATGATGTCTGCTTCCGAAGCGTGCTCGCTCAGATCACCGAAGGTATGCATCCCCTTGTTGTTGAGCACCGCGAGTCCCGCACTGACCTGGGACTTCATCTCCTCGTCCATTGAGCTCACGAACCCCGAGACAAAGAGTACATCCGCGCTCACCATCGGGAGATCCTTGGCGCTCTGCTGAAGAACCATCTCCTCGATCGAAGGGGGTTCAGGAGCATCGGGTGTGTACACAACGCTGTGACGCGATTCATTCAGGAACAGCGCCCCTACAACCGCGACACCCGCAAAGAGGACCGCGATCCCGAGCAAGCCCGCGAACACCATCCCGGCGCCGGGAGTGTTCTGGTAGCTATTTGCGCGAGTCTTGCGTGCCTTGCGCGCTTGTCCCATCCGATTCATCGCTCGGCTCCGGCGCGCTTCTGCACGCTGACGCGCGTGACGGATCTGATCCTTCGCTGATGCACGCTGCTCAGCCGGGAGCAGCCGACGAGCCGCGACCGCTGCTGCTGGAGCGGGAGATCCCGCAGAACCCACCATGCTCGCCGCTTCGACCTCACCGGTTACGGCGTACTTCCCGGACCACCAGCCAACGATGTTGACCTTTGGACGACCAACACGCTTCCCAACCTGAACCGGCTGCGCCGGAGCAGGTGGCACCGGTGACCCAGCGCGTGCCTCAGGCGCCACGCCGTAGGCGGGCATCGGTTCCGGGATCGGGGTCGGCTCAACCGCGTCACCAAGCTTCACACTCGGAAGATCCGCGGGCTTGACCGCAAACGGATCGTCCGCGAGCATCACGACTCGCAGATCGGCGAGCATCGCCGATGAGCTTGGGTAGCGACGATCGTACTCCGCCATCGCGCGGCGAACGATCCAGCGGAGTGCATCGGGGCAGCGCTTGCTGATCTGCGAGAGTCCGGAGTGTGCCGGGAACGAGTTCTCGATCATCGAGTACAGCACCGCACCCGCCGCGTAGACATCAAACTTGGATCCATCGATCTGGTGCACCTTCACGCCGCGTAGAGCCTGACGAACAAGCTCCGGATCACGGAAGTACTCCGTGCCGTGCGTGGTCAGGGTCATCGCAGAGCGGAGCGGGGTGACGAGACCGAAGTCCACGAGGTGCGCCTTCGCCATGCCGTGCTTGCCATCGATGATGATGTTGTCGGGCTTGACATCTTTGTGCCACAGACCGGACCGGTGGTAACTGTCGAGGATCGAGAGCAGATCGTCTGCATACCCGATCGCGTGCTTGAGTTGTGTATCGTCGAGCCCTTCGCGAGGAGAGAGCGAGTGCATCCGCTTCGTGACCGCCGTCAGCGATTCACCAGGCACATACCGCATGACATAGAAGAACCGATCCGCGGTCAGTTCGTGCTCCAGGACCAATCCGAGTTTGCGAGCTGCATCCAGCGCCCGCGACTCGCGCACGATCTGAGGCATCGATGATCCGTCGTGCAGCGAGAAGACCTTGATGACCACTTGGTCCACATCGATCCCACGCTTGGTGAATCCCGCTTGCTTGATCTCATTGGGTTCCGCGATGTAGAGCTTACCGCCCGAACCACCGCTCTTGAGTGAACCGACGATCTCGTAGCCATCGAATGTTCCGGTCCGCTTCTTGTTGGGTTTATCACTCGTCGGAGCCGCGGCCATCGCTTCTGGGACACGCTTCTCAACGCCTTCCAGTGCACTCGACAATCCCAGCAGACGAGCAGGATTCCCGATGAAGATCCGGTACACACTCCGGAAGCCGGCGTGACATTCCATCGAGAACGCATTGGCAAGATGCTTGGCGCGAGACCAGCGACCGATCAAGATTGCGAGTACAGTCAGCGGAGCAAAGAGCACCGCCGCAAGCACCGCTCCGACCAGTCGCAGCGAATCAGAGATTGTTGCTCCGATGAATGCGAAGATGTTGGTGAAGACCAATCCGATGAACGAGAAGATGCCCTTGAGGACCTTAAAGGTCAGCCCAAAGATGGTGCTGAACAGGAAGATCATCGCCGCAAGCACAAACGCTGATGCGAGTATGATGAGGATGACTCCAACGATTGATGCGATAGATCCCATGAATCTGCCCCGTTCTCTCGGACGCTAGAGCAGGTTCTGCTCGTCGATCGCCCGAAGCTCCATCTGCCGGTGGTAGATGTCCCCGATTGCTTCATCAAACGCAATATCAGTGGACTTTTCGGCGGGTCCGGCGTCCCCGCCGGAAACACTGTTGGGATTCAGAGCGAGACCATTTCGCGAAGCTTCATCAAGTTCTTCATTCGTGAACGAATAGACCGAAATCACCTCGCGCAATCGGCTCCGCAGCATATCACGGACCTTGCTCAATCGGCGCGAAACCGTGGGCTCTGACACCCCCACTGCTTCAGCGACATCCTTCCCGCTCTGACCATCAAGCACTCGCATCCTGTAGATCGAGAAGTCCATGAAATCACACTCTGATTCCACTTTCCGGATCGCGGCTTCGACCTTCGCACGAAACACGGAAGCCTCATATTCCTCGTCCACACCCATCGACGCATCCGCAACCATCCATCGCTCATCAAACTCCGCGTTGGACTTCCCACCACCCCGCTTGAGCGCCATGCGCCGGTCGATCTCGTCACCCAGCACATGCTTCGCGATCGCGAGCAGCCAGGTCGAGAAGCGTGCACCGCGTGCCGGGTCATAGCGTTCGATGGATTTGGATAAAGCCGCGAGTGTTTCTTGGGAGAGATCGCGTGCCGTTTCGACCCCGATCCGTCCTTTCCCCCATCGCGTCAACTGAATTCGGATGACCGGCCCAAAGGTCTCCCAGAGCTCGAACCACGCCGTCTCGTCGTTATCACGAAGACGGGCAATAAAGCTGGTTGTCATATTCGTAAGCATGAGACCCTTTCCTGCTGGGAATCCCTTATTGGGCATACGCGCTTGCGGGTTTCACGCGTCAATGGTCCTCATAAGCATACCCGGATAGTCGCACACAGCGTTGCACAGTGCACTCAGAACCCCTCATATCACGCAAAGAACGCCAATTTTCATTTTTTTCGCTCGGTTCTGAAATTCCCAGAGTTGGAATCCCAGTTAGGTGGTGTCGGGACAGTTCACCGGCAACCAAGCAACCACCGGCTCGATGATGAGCCGATCAACAACACCCGCCGGGATGGTCCGGCATCAGAGTATTTAGGAGACTGCCATGGGATGCTGCTTTGGAAAGACAATCGTGCGAGGCGTCGTGATCACCGCCCTGGCCGGCGGCGTACTGGTCGCGGTCGCAGGCCCACAACGCGTGGGCTACATGATCCACCAAACCCAAGCCAATGTCATCGGAGTCATCGATGACAACATCGAAGACCCAATCATGCTGCGTGCACAGATCAAGAATCTCGAAGCGCAGTACCCTCAGAAGATCGCGGAAGTCCGCTCAGATCTGACCGAGGTCCAAACCCAGATCACCCAGCTCGATCGTGAGCTTCAGGTCGCGACCAAGGTCGTCGCACTCGCATCCGCGGATCTGGAAACCGTATCGGGACAGCTCACGCAAGCCCGCTACACACAAGAATCCAACCCGGGAGCAATCGTCCGTGTTTCGCTCAACAACCGTGCCGTCGATCTCGATGATGCGTATGCAAAGCGGAACCAGATCCAGAACACCCGCGACATGTACGCCGCTCGTGCGACCGATCTGAAGACCGATCTCGGATACCTCCAAGACCAAGAAGAACAGCTCGCTGCTCTCCTCGAGCGCCTGGAGTCCGAACGCTCCGAGTTCCAAGCGAAGCTCTTCCAGCTCGACGCACAGATCGACACGATCGCACGCAACGAGCGTCTCATCGACATGATGGAAGATCGCCAGGAAACCATCGACGCGCACTCGAGCTTCCAAGCCAACTCGCTTGATCAGCTCAATGGCCGCCTCTCATCGATCCGCACCGAACAGCGTGCACGCCTCGAGTCGATCGCGAATCGCGACAGCGACAAGAACTACATCGATGAAGCCGAGTTCCTCGTCGATCAGGAAGGACTCGTCACCGAGTTCCAGAACGATCACTCGCTCAACGCTCCCGCGAATGTCAAGGGATTCACGATCGACCCACAGATCATCGAGATCACCCCTGAGACCAAGCAGAGCAACACACCGGTCGCGAGCAACTAACCCGAACCCACTCCTCATTAAGCGAGTGACTGATCCACACCATGCATGCCGCCCTTCGGAATCCGGTCCGGAGGGCGGCGTGCGTTTTATCCGCTTACGATCCTCCAATGCCGCGCAAGAAGCACACGCAAAACAAGAACCAATCCTCTAAGAGGGGATTGGTCCGCGCCGGCGCATCCTTGATGATCAACGGAATCTCAAGGTGCTTTGGGAAGAATCGCAAAGACTCTGGGAGAAAGCCGACCAAAGCACAGACCTCCAGACGCCGTCGATCACCCAGAAAGATCGCCAAGAGCCAGCAACAACTCGTTCAACTCGCACGCGCCAAACGCAGCGGCGAGATGGTCCGCTTCGATGCACGCGTCGTCAAGACACTCCCAGACGACAACTTCGGAGATCGTCACCAGCGATTCATAGTCGCGATTGATGCACCCAAGTCCCCAATCCAAACCGTGCTGATCGCGCACAACATCGACCTTGCTCCACGACTCCCAGTCGAACGAGGTTCGGTATGTCGCTTCTTCGGCCAATACGAATGGAACGAAAAAGGTGGGCTCCTCCACTGGACCCACCACGACCCGTCCAACTGGCGCGAGGGCGGATGGATCGAACTTCACGGCAAACGCTACGATTAGAACCTCACCACCACTCAATCGGAGATCAGCGATGGCGACCAAATCCAAACTCAGCCCAGGACGGATCATCCTCTCGATAGGTGTCCTTCTTGTTGCCGCGTACTTTGGGGTTGACCTGACCAACTCAACCGACGGCACCCCACTCAATCCTTCAGTCGAACAATCTAATGCCCCTGCTCAGCAGTCTGCTCAGTCTGCATCCTCGACCGAATCCAAGCAAACTCAATCCATCGCTGATACCCAGCGTGACCTCGTCTCGCTCGCGAAGTCCCAACGCTCAGGTGAAATGGTCGAGTTCCGAGCACGCGTCGTCAAGATACTCAATGACGACAACGAAGGATCCCGCCATCAACGCTTCCTGCTCGCTGTTGATTACGAACCGTCTCCGACAGATTCGATCCTTGTCGCGCATAACATCGATCTCGCTCCCAGAGTCCCTGTCGAAGAGGGCTCTGTGATCCGAATCTACGGGCAGTACGAGTGGAATGACCGGGGCGGCGTGATTCACTGGACCCACCACGATCCGCGCGGACGACACGCCGAGGGATGGATCGAACTCGATGGGATCCGCTACGATTGAACCAACCCACTCCGACTGCGGGATTTGCGCACCGACCTCTCTCCCAAAGAATTCAATGGTCTTTGACCCCGCCGCACCCAATTTTCCGATATTCTGGGGTCTATCCTCATAGCAGCCGTGGGTTGAACTTATATAGAGGGCTCACACGATGGGTGACTCACCCAAGGAGATGGTGCATCAGTGTGGTTTGAACGATTTTTAGGGCCGCTTGGCGTAGACATGGGTATCGACCTGGGGACTTGCAACACACTCGTTGCCGTCCGCGGGCAAGGGATCGTTCTGAACGAGCCGTCCGTCGTCGCTGTCAAAAAGGGCACCAACCAAGTCCTCAAAGGCGGACAAGCCGTGGGTTGGGTCGCTAAAGAAATGCTCGGCAAGACCCCCGGCTCCATCACCGCTGTCCGTCCACTCAAAGACGGCGTGATCTCCGACTTCGAGATCACCGAAGCGATGCTCAACTACTTCATCACCAAAGTCACCGGACGCGTCCGCATGCTCGGCCCACGCGTCGTGATCTCCATCCCATCAGGGATCACCGCCGTCGAAAAGAGAGCCGTGTTCGATTCCGCTGAACACGCCGGTGCTCGCAAGACCTACCTGCTCGAAGAACCGATCGCCGCCGCGATCGGCGCTGGACTCCCATTCGCTGAAGCCACCGCATCCATGATCGTGGACATCGGTGGTGGTACAACCGAAGTCGCGATCATGGCGCTCGCGGACATTGCCAACTGCGAATCCGTCCGCGTCGCAGGCGACGATATGGACGAAGCGATCATCGCGCACATGAAACGCAACTATTCCCTGATGATCGGTGAGCAAACCGCTGAACGCGTCAAGATCCAGATCGGATCCGCAGCACCGACCGGCGAAGAAACCGAGATGGAAGTCCGAGGCCGTGACATGGTCTCGGGACTCCCGCGCAAGACCACCATCACCTCTCAGGAAGTCCGCGAAGCGCTCTCCGAGCCGGTAACCAACATCATTGAAGCCGTGACCCGAACCCTTGAGAGAGCAGAACCAGAACTCGCGGCTGACCTCGTCGAGAACGGGATCATGCTCGCCGGAGGCGGCGCTTTGCTGACCGGTCTCCCGATCCAGCTCACCAAAGCGACCGGGCTGGAGGTCACCCTCGCGGAAGACCCCCTCACCTGCGTAGCGCGCGGGACCGCGATCTATCTCGAGAATATCGATGTCTGGAAAGACACACTCGAGAACAACTCGGACATCTAATCGAGTCTGCATCGTGTCCACACGCGCCGTGCTCAATCTGATATGCTGTACAAAGCGATCAGCGTCCTGCTCGCTTGAGAACTGTTTGGTCTGACCGGAGCCCCGTATGCATCATCAACCCGCGCTTGTTCGTTGGTCGATGCCGATCTGTGTGATCTCCATGATCATCCTGTGCATGCTCCCCTCGGGTTGGCTCGAGTGGACCGGATGGTTCCGCGCCCAAGCCCGCGTTGTGGTCTACCCAATCGCGCACCCCATGACGCTCGCAAAGAATCTCGTCATTCCACAATCAGTGGGGAACCCCAACGCGACCGCACGCGAGCAATCGCTCAAATCAGAACTCGACCGATACCGAGCGCTGCTGTACCGAGAGCAACAACAAAACGCACAACTCACCGAACTGGTCGACCGTCTCTCCGATGGCGCGGCCGTAACGCCGGATGTGCCCGTCACCCAGATCCCACGACCAGTCGCGGGACTCTCGCGTGAGTACCTCCTCGTCCGATCAGGAGGTCACGAACGCATCTCCAGATCAACCGTCGCCGTGGTCAACGCTGTGCAACTCTGCGGGCGCGTCGTTGAAGCCAACGATCGGACCGCGCTGGTCCTCCCGATCACCGCCAAGGGCGCTCCCCAGCTGCTCGGGAATGTTCTGCTCGACGACACAGGACTCAATGTCGCCCGCTGCATGCTCACCCCGATCGGCAAGGGTCTGCTTGAAGGCGATGTCACCAAGCCAGTCGCCGACGAAACCGGAACCCCGACCGCGACCATCGAGAAAGGCATGGAGGTCCGGCTCCTCGATGATCAATGGCCTCGCCATGCGCAGATGCTCCTCATCGGGACCATCGAGAGCGTTGATCCATCACCCGACCAGCCGCTCCGACAGCGGATCACGGTCCGCCCGAGCGTGGATCTTCGCAGCATCCCCGAGGTCTTCTTCCGTGTCCCAGACTTGGAGGGGGGGTCGCCATGAACTGGTTTGTGCTCCTGTTCTTTGCATGGGTCGGTTTCGGACTCGAGACGGCACTCCTCCCAGTCTTTGACGCCGGGGACAGCAGCGTCCACCCCTCGATCGTCCTCCCACTCTTGGTGTTCGTCGCGCTGTACGCTCCGCGCAAGCACGCGCTCTGGTCCGCGATTGTGCTGGGAGTCTCGATGGACCTCCTCAACCCGATCAACCACACCAACGGCGCTCCGGTGACATTGATCGGTCCGTACGCGCTGGGGAACCTGCTCGCCGCACAGTTCATCTTCTCTGTCCGAGGCATGGTCATCCGGAGAAACCCCCTGACCATCGCTGTCCTTTCGCTCCTTGCTTCCCTGATCGCTGAAATCCTCGTGGTCGCGATCGTTACGCTCCGCTACCTCGCCGGAGACGATATCCAGTGGTCTCCGAAGGAGGCGCTGATGGTCCACACCCTCTCATCGGTCTACACCAGCGTCGGTGCCCTGTTCCTCTCGTTCATCTTCTTCGCGCTCACCCCCGCGTTCGGGTTCCACACCACAGTCCCGACACGCTTTGCCCGTCATATCAAGTAGCCTCTCCCCCTGAGCAGTAGCACATCTGCGCGGACCACCCTACGATCCGCGTAATGAGCAACGCACGAAAATCCATCCTATTCAACGACGCCAAAGGCACCCTCTCGCCCCTCAACGACCTCCGTCCTGCGCATGCGATCCGCACCGGAGCGATGACCACCGCTGAGCGCCTCACCAGAGCATTCGACCTCGAACCCGTCGGGATCGTCGTCCCCAACGACATCAAAGAGCTCACCGTTGAGCAATCCGGGGTCCCCGTCAACGAACCCCCTGCCGACAACGACGACGAGATCCTCATGATCAACGGCCGTTGCCCCCTCCCCATCGACGCGATCCGGAACCTCAAAGTCGGTGAAGTCGCGATCGAGAAAGACACCTCCGACATGATCGCTGTGTGTCTCAAGAGCTCTGATGTCCGCTCCCTCCTCAGCGGCGGGAACCCAGAGATGAAAACCATTGAGATCGACGACACCGTGCTCATGCGCTCGCCTTGGGACTGGAAGAAGTTCCGCGATCGCTGCCTGTCGCTGGACCTCGATCTGATCATCAAGGACATGCCCAAAGTCGAGGAAGCCCCTCCCGGCGTTGTCATTCTCGGAGAGCAAGGCGTCGCGATCCATCCCGACGCCGTTGTCATGCCGGGAGTCATCCTCAACTCCGAGCTTGGACCAGTCGTCATCGAAGAGAACGCCACCATCCGACCCGGATCGATCATCACCGGACCCGCGTACATCGGACCCGGATCGACCGTCCTCGAACAATCCAACATCAAACCCAACACCGCAATCGGGCCCGTTTGCAAAGTCGCAGGAGAAATCGGTGGGACGATCTTCCAAGGCTACGCGAACAAAGCACACGCGGGTCACCTGGGAGATTCCTGGATCGGTGAATGGTCCAACCTCGGCGCCGATACCACCAACTCGAACCTCCTCAACACCTACGCCGAGGTCAACGCCCGCGCGTCCAAAGACTCCAAGATGGAAAGGACGGGCGAGACCTTCCTCGGCGTCACGATGGGCGACCACTCCAAAACCGCGATCGGCACCCGCATCATGACCGGTGCGATCGTCGGGACCGGGGTCATGTACGCTTCCGCTCAAGCGCTCTCAGGAACCATCCCCGCGTTCGCGTGGATCACGGACACCGGAGAGAAATCCTTCCGCCTCGGAAAGTTCGTCGACATCTCCCTGACCGTCATGGGACGACGCGGCATCAAACAATCCCAAGCCTACTCCCGAAGAATCACCATCCTCCACGAACAAGCGACCGGCGTGAACTCAGGAATGAACTGGCCAGGGAAACCGATGGAGCATCTGGTCAATCAGGATTCCTGATCCCTAAGCCTGATCGCTTCAGTCCAAGCCTCTGTTTCCCGAGCTTTGAGTTCTTCAACAGTCGGCTGATATGGTCGGTATGCACACTGGTATAGCATCTGACACACTGACTTTTTATATCGCGATCCACACTCCGGACACACCCCTTCATCTGGAAGGCTGGTCAGCGCGTATCGACACCATGGACACAAGAAATTATCGTGCCGCTCCGCACGCTTGCGTGTCGCTCTTCGGATCTCGAGCGGAATCAACCAACAGATGAACACCGCCGCGAGTGCAGCGAGCATCATCAATCCCGCATACTGCTGGAACCCCGCAATGTTGATCCCGATGTACCCCGCAATAAACACACCCCCAAGACTCCATCGGACTGTTCCCATTGTCGGAGAGACCCCCTTACGCGGATCAATACGACGACTGACCAGTCTCTCGAGTTCGGTCCGCGTTCCTTCGTCCATACCAGAATCATAGCCAATCCCCCCCTATCCTCCGATTGTGAAAACACTCTACCTCATCGACGGCTTCGCTCAGTTCTTCCGCGCCTACCACGTGATCAGGATTCATCGGTCCCAAATACATTATGAATTGATACCATGATTTCTGCACGCAGACATATCTTCAAAATACTTGCCACTGGCTTCATTCTCCTATTAACATTTTCCTCATTCATCTATGCACTCAACATGTGCTTGTATTGCACATGGCTGACTTCAGTCCCACCAGAAAAGGATCATGCTCGCTGGGCATATTGGGCCAATGTCTGGCTCGTCGTTGCGATTATACTCCTTTGCTTGAGTTGCCTTATTCTTTGGAGACTGATCGCAGTTTACTCAAGATTCAGACAACTCAAAAATCCGCCGGGCACCTGCCCAAACTGCGGGTATGATCTTCGTGATTCACCACTAGTTTGCCCAGAATGCGGACTTGAAACTTCTACCTTTGACTCCCAAAGGTGATCTTTCATTCCTCACTCCATAGATTTGCACATGAAAACACTCTACCTCATTGACGGCTTCGCTCAGTTCTTCCGCGCCTACCACGCGATCAGGACACCCATGTCCTCGCCCGTCACCGGTGAACCCACCAACATGACCTACGGCTTCGTCGGGATGCTCCTCAAACTCATCCGCAACGAGGGCAAGCACCTCGAAGGAGACGGAGCCGCGAGCTACATCGCCGTTGCGCTGGATGTCGGTGGAGACAAGGGCACCTTCCGCTCCGAGCTCTACCCAGACTACAAAGCCAATCGCGACGAACCGCCCGAAGACCTGCGCCCGCAGGTCGATCGGGCGCTCGCGCTCCTCGAAGAGATCGGGGTCCCGGTCATCGGGTGCGCTGGATTCGAAGCCGACGATGTACTCGCGACCATCGCAACGGATTTCTCATCCAAGCACCCCGACATCCGAGTCCGCATCATCTCGAAAGACAAAGACCTCAAGCAACTCCTCGGCGAGGGCGCCCCCCCCACCCAGATGTACGACCTCCATAAGGATGAACTCATCACCGAAGCCGATCTCATGGAAGAACTCGGGCTCCGTCCCGATCAAGTCATCGACCTGCTTACATTGATGGGTGACACCGCCGACAATATCCCAGGCGTGCCGGGGATCGGGATCAAGACCGCCGCCAAACTCCTCGTCGAGCACGGCAACCTCGATTCGGTTCTCTCCGCCGCAGACGAAGGCACCATCAAAGGCAAGCGCCGCGAGAACCTCATCGCGAGCAAGGAACACCTCCCGCTCAGCAAAGACCTCGTCACGCTTCGCCACGATGTCCCGATCGTGCTGGACCTTGAGGAAGCATCCACCAAATCCATCGACCTCGACAAGCTGATCCCGATCTGCAAAGAACTCGGATTCAACCGCTACCAGGACGACCTCAAAAAAATGATCGGGAAGGAACCAACCCCTGACACCCCAAAGAAAGAAGCCTCACCGGGATTCGGATCGCTCTTTGATCAGCCCGCATCCGATTCCCCCCAATCCGACGGCAACTACATCACCGTCCACACCAAGAGCGATCTCGACGCGATGCTCAAAGCGATCAAGGGCGCGAAGCTGCTCGCCGTGGACACCGAGACGACACACATCCGTCCGATGCAAGCGAAACTCGCCGGGATCTCGCTGACGCATGAATCGGGGACCGGGTACTACATCCCGTGCCTCGCTCCAGAAGACGACGAGCACCTCGATACCAAAGCCGTCGTCGATGCACTCAAACCAATCCTCGAAGACGAGTCGATCGCAAAGGTCGGACACAACCTCAAGTACGACCTCACCGTTTTCCGCAACGCCGGGATTGAACTGCGTGGACACCTCCCGACCAAAAAACATCCCAAAGCGGGCGACTCGATGATCGCGAGCTTCATCGTCGACGCATCGCGTTCGAGCCACTCGATGGACAATCTCGCGCTTGCGCTCCTCGACCGCACCAACATCTCCATCAAGGACCTCATCGGGACCGGGAAGAACCAACGCACCTTTGACCAGGTCCCGCTCGCGCAAGCGGGTCCATACGCCGCGGAAGATGCGGATGTCACGCTCCAGCTCAACGAGGTCCTCGCAAAGGAACTCGCGTCTGAACCCTCGCTCGTCAAGCTCTACCAAGAACTCGAGATGCCACTCGTCGATGTCCTCGCAACTCTTGAACAGAACGGCGTCATCGTCGACCGGGAACAACTCGCTCAGCAAGAAGCCCGCCTCCAGACCCGCATCGATGAGTTGATCGAAGAGATCAACACCCACGCGACCGATTCCATCGGACGCACTTTCGACCTCAACAGCCCCAAGCAACTCTCCGCGGCTCTCTTCAACTCACCAGACGATGAACCCGAAGGGCTCGGGATCAAACCACTCAAGAAAACCAAAACCGGATACTCCACCAACGCGGAAGTCCTCGAGAAACTCGCCGCGGACCCCGAGATCGAAACCCCGATCCCCACGCTGATCCTTGAGTACCGCCAACTCGCCAAACTCGTCTCGACCTACCTCAAAGCACTCGCTGATGACATCCATCCCGAAACAGGGCGCATCCACGCGAGCTTCCACCAGACGGTCGCGTCCACCGGCCGGCTGAGTTCCTCTGATCCCAACCTGCAGAATATCCCGATCCGCTCCGACATCGGACGCGAGATCCGCAAAGCGTTCGTCGCGCCCGACAACCACCAGCTCATCACCGCCGATTACTCTCAGATCGAGCTTCGCATTCTCGCGCATCTGTCTGAAGATCCCGCGCTCATCGCCGCGTTCGAAGCCGGGGAAGACATCCACCAAGCAGTCGCGGCCCAGATCAACGACATCCCGCTCGAAGAGGTCACCAAGAACCAACGCTCGGGCGCAAAAATGGTCAACTTCGGGATCGTCTTCGGCGTCACCCCGTGGGGACTCGCGCGACGACTCAATGTCTCCAACGCCGAAGCAACCACCATCATCGACGACTACAAAGCCAAGTTCGCCAATATCACCTCGTTCCTCGACGAGTGCGTCCAGTTCGCCAAGTCTCACGGATATGTCGAAACCATGATGGGACGACGAAGACCCATCACCGAGATCGACGCCCGCAACCCACAGCGCCGCGCACTCGCCGAGCGCGTCGCGATCAACTCGGTCGTGCAGGGATCCGCTGCGGATCTGATCAAGATCGCGATGATCGACCTGCATCGGGACATCACCAGCGCCAAACCCAAATCCGCGCTAGACGGCACCAAGATGATCCTCCAGATCCACGACGAACTGGTCTTTGAGGTTCCCGACCAACAGGTCGACGCCGCCCTCCCGATCATCACCGCCCGCATGGAAGACGCGATGGACCTGAAAGTCCCCCTCAAGGTCGATGCTCAGGTCTCCAAAGACTGGTTCGGGGGCAAATGAAACACCCCCGCTCCGTTGGGTGTACAATTCACCCGTGAGCCAGACGACCAACCAAACCTGGACAACCCGGAAACTCTTGGGATGGATGAACGATGCGTTCGTCCAGAAGGATCTCGATTCCCCGCGCCGGATGGCTGAGATGCTCATGGCTCATGTGCTCGGAACCGAGCGCCTCAAACTCTACATGGATCCCGACCGCCCCGCGTCACCGCTCGAGCTCGATACCCTCCGCGGCTTGGTCAAGCGCGCACTCAACCACGAACCGATCCAATACCTTGTCGGCGAGGAATCCTTCTTCACCATGCGATTCAAGGTCGATCAGCGCGTCCTGATCCCTCGCCCATCCACCCAGACCATCGTCGAAGAAATTCTCCAGCATTCCCGCGCCAATCCGGACGACAATACACTCCGCGATTCAGACGCCGGACGCGGGATCATGATCGCGGACATCTGCACCGGAAGCGGGTGCATCGCCGCGGCCCTCGCGAAACACCTGCCCGGATGCCGGGTCATCGCGACGGACATCTCGCAAGACGCCCTCGACTGCGCCCAAGAAAACCTCGAACTCCATGAACTCACAGAGCGTGTCGAGCTCTTGCAGGGGAATCTCCTCGAACCGATCCTCTCCCACCCCGTCGCGAGCAGCGTTGGGTCGTTCCGCTACATCGCGAGCAACCCGCCCTACATCCCAGACAGCGAATGGGAAGCCGTGGAACCCAATGTCAAGGACCACGAACCCACCCTCGCGCTGCGTGCAGACGACGACGGCATGGAGTTCGTTAAGCCTCTCATCGAGCACGCCCCCCCGCTGCTCTCAGAAGGCGGGTTGCTGCTCTTCGAACTCGCGGCCGAACGCACAGCACAAGCATTGGAACTCGCACACAACCACCCCATGCTTACCAAAGCACGGATTGCCAAAGACTCCGATGGACTGGATCGTGTCCTGATCGCGACACGCAACGGATCAGTGTGATCGCCAATAAACTCAATCGTTTGCGGGCTCGGTCAACGCCTCGCGGACCTGTGTGAGCAGCAGTTCGATCTCAAACGGCTTAAACAGCACACTCCGAAGCCCCTCTTGCGATGCACGCACGATCGAGTGGTGAGGATCGTACCCGAACCCCGTCATCAGGATCACCTGCGTTTCAGGGTTACAACGACGCACGGCACTGAACACCTCGTACCCGTTCCGGTCCGGCATCTGAATATCTGAAACCACCAAATCAAACGGCTCGGTCTTCTGTTCCTTGATCTGCTCAAGCAACTCAATCGCACGCGCCCCGTCATTGACCACAGTCGTTTCGCACCCACGATGCGAAAGCACATCGCCGATGATCTTGCGGATCTTCGGATTGTCGTCCACCACAAGCACACGCTTGTCGATCAACGCAGGATCCTTCTCGCGCTGGGTCAACGCATCGTCCACACCCAGCAAGTTCTGTGGCCCATCGGACACGCAACGCAGACGCTCCTTGATCGAAGTCACATCATTGAGAATTCGATCAATATGACGACTCGTCTCCGGATCCGCGGTCTTCTGATGCTCCTTGAGCCAATCAATCTCGTTGACAATGTCCTCGAGCGGTTCATTGATCTCGCCCTCAAAGCGTCCCGAGACCGTCTGGTTGGTGGTCGTCCGCTCCGTCACCAGCAACTGCAGCATGTGCAGCGCCATCGCGATGTAACGCCCAAAGATCTCCGCGAACTGACGATCCTGATCATCAAAAGCACCGGGCTGCTGAGATTCGATATCCATGATCCCGATGATCTTGTCTGAAACGAGCAACGGCACTGTCAAACTCGATCGCGCCCCGGTCAATCCAGGAAGGAACATGTCATCCGCGAGCGTGTCGTAGCACACATAACTCTTCCCGGTGCTTGCAACACGACCCGAAATCCCAGAACCCTCAGGTTCCAGGTACAGATCCAGATCCTGAATCTCTTCAGGAAGCCCCGACTGCATCACGAGTTGAAGTTTGTTGGTCCGCTGATCAGTCAAGAAGATCGCGAAGTGATCCGAACGCAGTAACTCGTGCGAGTATTTGATCACACGCTTCTCGAGCAGCTGCAGACGCTCCAGCGCATTCATCTCACGGATCTGTTCAACATCAAGACGCACGAGTTCAAACCCCGCCCGATCGATCGCGTCCATCTTCTGTTTGGTCCGCTGAGCGATGGTCACATCTCGAACGATCGCCGCGACCTTGCCCGTATGGACTTCTTCATTCTCGATCCGCGCGATCCCGGTGATATAGATGTCGTAGCTCCGCGATCCATCATCCGAATCGATGCGATGCTTCGTCACCATCGACCCGCCTGTTTCACCAAGCAACCCCGCTGAACCGCTCGCGGATCCAGGGAGCGCATCCGCGGCTTGGACACACAATGCTGTGACCTGCTCACGAGTGCTCTCATCGAGCATGTCAAAGTATTCGTTGGACCAGAGCAGTTCCCCCTCAGGACTCACGATGCTCACACCCTCACCCAACGCCTTGAGCACCGCCGCGACGCTCGTCTCGTCGGGCTGAACGACGATCTCGTACTGATCGCCGAGCGTTTCTCTGAGTTCCGCCGTCTCCTCCGGAGAAGCGCCAACAATCACGAGTTTGGGTTGTGTCTTAACCATCGAGAACTACATCACATCGAGCCGATAAGGCGAATGCCCTTGCTGAATTGTACCTGCTCTAAACCCTGTATTCGCATGTCCCTGCCCATCGGGTGCATCAACCTTCAAGCTTCTTTCACAACTCTTGAGCCGTCTATCAACGCTAGTATCGGCAGTACACCCAACGGAGCTATCCGATCTCTATGATTTTGGTCCGAGAAATCTCGAAATCCTTCGGCCCGCTCAAAGCCGTCTCGAATGTGTCCTTCGAGCTTGGAAACAACCAAGTCGTGGGTCTGCTGGGACCCAATGGAGCCGGGAAAAGCACCACGATCCGCATGACCACCGGATTCCTCGCTCCGGACTCCGGATCCATCACCATCGCCGGATACGACATCGCAAAGCAGCCCTCACACGCAAAATCACAGATCGGATACCTCCCAGAACAAGCCCCGATCTACCCAGAAATGTCCGTCCGAGGCTACCTCAAACACCGCGCCCGCTTGTTCGGCGTCGAAACCAAGCACATCAAACCAGCCATCGAACGCGCGATGGACATGTGCCACATCGACAATGTCGCCCGTCGCCGCGTCGGACACCTCTCCAAAGGCTACAAACAACGTGTCGGACTCGCTGGAGCGCTCATCCACGATCCGCCCGTCCTGATCCTCGACGAACCCACCAACGGGCTCGATCCCTCCCAGATCCGTGATTCACGCTCGCTCATCCGCGATCTTGCTGAAAACAAGACCATGCTCGTCTGCTCACACATCCTCCCCGAAATCGAGCGGATCTGCGACCGAGTCATGATCATGAACCACGGCTCAATCCAAGCCGACGGCACACCCCAAGAACTCATCAGCCAAGCCCCCGGCCCGACCCGCTACACCGTCGAGATCCGCACCAACCCGACCGCCGGGATCGCGCACGCTTTGCGCGTCCTCGCGATGGTTCCCGGAGTGGATTCAACCATCCCCGACGAACAGCAGCCCGAGGACGCAAGCCGAGGATGGTCCCGCATCATCATCAACGCCGTCAACGGCGAGGGCGACCTCCGCGAACCCATCGCCGGAGCCGCCGAAGACAAAGGGCTGTTCATCCGCGAACTGACCAAACAGCGTCAATCCCTCGAATCCATCTTCATGGGACTCATCGACCCCGCACCAACGCACACACCCGCTGGACCTGCCGCAATCTCATCTCATGAGGTGAACGCATGAGAGCCGCGATCCTTGACACCATCAATCTCATTTGGACCATCGCGATCCGCGAGCTGGTCTCGATGTTCCGCGTCCCCGCAGGATGGATCATCGTCGCGCTCTTCGCATTCCTCTCCGCAGTCCTCTTCGTCAACCAAACCCTTGTACCTGGTGAACCGGGGTCGATGCGATACTTCTTCACCGCATCCGCTTGGCTCCTGATCCCGATCGCGCCCGCGATCTCCATGCGACTCATGGCCGAGGAATACCGAACCGGGAGTTTCGAATCCCTCCGAACCACCCCCGCCGGAGACTGGGCCGTCGCAATCGGAAAATACATTGGATCGGTCCTGTTTCTGATTATCATGCTCGCGCCGTCGCTGATCTATCCGATCGTCCTGACCATCGTCAGCAATCCCGCTCCCGATCCGGGACCCATCGTCGCGGGATACCTCATGCTCATGCTCGTCGGATCGCTCTACCTCGCGATCGGGCTCCTCGCGTCCTCCACCACATCCAGCCAAACCCTCGCGTTCCTCGGCACCATGATGGCGCTCGTCCTGTTCATGGTCCTCACCTCCATCCTCGCGCCCCGCGCCGGATCCAGACTCGCGCCGATCCTCAACGAACTCTCCGTGATCGCTCGAGCCGCCGAACTCGGGAAGGGGGTCATCGATTCCGCAACTATTTTCTTCTTCATCATCGGCAGTCTCTGGATGGTCGCGCTGACCGCTGGAGTCCTCGAATCCCGAAGACTCGCCCGCTCGCGCTGGTCGCTCGCGATCATGGGGATCCTCTTCGTCTCCGCGACCGCGACCGCCGCGATCTTCGCAGGCGTCCTCACCAGCACCCACCATGTCCGCATCGATGTCACCTCCACCAACGCCCACAAACTCTCACCCCGCGCGATCAGCATGGTCAACAGTCTCCCAGACGAGACACGCATCGTCCTTGCGATCAACCAGACCGAGACCGACCGGGTTGCGCTGGATCTCGTCACCGATGTCCTCGAAACCTACGACCGCGCCTCCGATCTGCTCACCGCTCAGATCATCGACCTCTCCACAACTGATGGGCTCAACCAGATCAATCTACTCGACACCATCCTCCGTGAGCGAGAGTCCGGAGAGATCGCAGAAAACCAGCAAACCATCGCCCAGCTCCGCACAACACTCGCATCCGCTTCTGAACTGCTCACCTCCGCTTCGCCTCAGCTCGCATCCATCGGGAACGCCATCGACGCGAGCACTCCGAGCGGCGCGACCAACCGTGCGTTCTTCGATCAACGCGCCACCCTCGTCCGCCTTGGCGCCCGCGATCTCCTCGCGATCAGCGACAGCATCGGGTCGGATCCCGGCAATGAAACACTCGGGCTCATCAACACGCAGCTCGCTCAGCTCGAGGACCTCCGCGACCAGCTCAAGCAGTTCGCAAACGCCCGTGAGATCGCGCCCGCCGCTCGCGCATCCTCGAAGACGCTGGTCTCATCCCTCGACACCATCATCGATCAACTCGCGATCGCGTCCGATCGTCTGAGCCGACTCCATTCGATCGACGCCGACAGCGTCCAAGCCGCACTCTCCAGCGGCGAGGTCCTCCTCATCATCGGACCACCCGAGATCGGGGTCGCCGCGGTTGACATCGACACACTCATCCCACCAACACAGGTCCTTCTCGACGCCGGGATCTCCCCCGCCGGGGTCATCGGCCCGCGCGCCCAGCAGCTCATCGCGACCGCACTCGGACAACTCGTCATCCAGTCGCACCCGATCGTCGTCTTTGTCCACGCCGGAAATCCTGGAGAACTGCTCGGACCACAGAGTCTGCTTAGCCAAGCTGTGAGCAGATTCAAAACCCAAGGCATCGACGCCGTCGAATGGGCACCACTCCACCAGACCGACCAGCCCTCGCTCGCATCCATCGACCCGCTCGGACAACGCCCCGTCGTCTACATCACCCTCGCGACCGACTCCGCGCGAGGAGGAGGCGACTCCGGGATCACAGGAGCACGCAGAGCAACCGCGCTCGCAGAGACCACCGATCGGCTCCTCAAGAGCGGAGAATCGGTCCTCGTCTGCATGAACCCGTCCGTGTTCGGATCCTTCGGCGAGACCGACCCGCTCGTCAAAGCACTCGATCCGTTCGGGATCATCCCCGATCCAAACCGCACGCTCCTGACGCTCCGGATGCAATCCTCCAAACGCATCGCGGATCCCGCAACGCTGGTCGTCCCCTCGACCCAGTCCTTCGTTCCCTATTCACAGTTCGACGAAACATCCGCCGAGGGGCTCTCAATCGCACAGATCCATCCACTCGCTCAAGCGGTCAACGGCCTCCGCGCGGTGTACCCCTGGACCGTCCCAATGACCATCGATCGCCGGGTGGATGTCTTCACAGCAGAAGTCATCAGCATCCCGGGATCCCAAGACCTGTGGGCCGAACGCGACTGGCTCGATCTCTGGTCAACCGACGCTCCGTCGCGTCAGTACCTGAATCCACAACCGATGTTTGATGATGCGGAAGACCTCCGCCGTGATGGCTGGCTGATCGCCGCCGCCGCTCAAAGGTCCATCGGGAATGACTTTCAGCGCGTCCTCGCCGTCGGGTCCAACTCTTGGATCTACGATGCCGTCACCTTCAGTCAGGGACAACTCGTCGATGGGCGCATCACCACCCAGTTCCCTGGAAACCTCGCGCTCCTCGAAAGCTCCATCGCATGGCTCGCGGGTCTCGATGATCTCATCCAGCCGGGGATCCAGTCGCGTCCCATCGCGACCATCAAGCCGATGGACGCGGATCAACTCTCACTCTACCGCTGGATCCTGCTCGCTGGAATGCCGGGACTGATCCTTGTGCTCGGCATTGCGACGCGCCTCGTCTTCGGCTAACTCTGCAACCGAGTGTTCCCCGCCTCGTTGTTTCCACCACTTCGCAACAATTACCGTGCACACCAGTCCAACCGGGACCACGATCAGCGTCTCCGCGGCTCGGTTGATGATGTCCCCCGCCATCGCGGTCCCCATCGCGTGCCCGCCCGCAGATGCCATCAGCCCAACCGCCCATTCGCGGAACCCAACCCCCGACCCAGTCAAAGGCATCAACGACGCAAGCTGAGAAACAGCGCTGATGACCGCGAGGTCACCGATGCTCATCTCGAGCCCGAGCACCTCAAACGCGAGCCAGTACCGACCCAGCCACACAATCACATCAATCTGTCGATACGCGAGCGCCCGCACTAGGAGCCTCGTCTTGCGTGTCGGCATGAACCCCGAGAGCACAAAGATCAAAGCGACAGGAACCGCCGGGAGCACAAGCGCCCAGCTCTCGCCGATCCAGCTCATCACCATCGCAACACCAAGCAGGATCACATTCGAGATCCCCGCGAGCACCCCTGACCAGATCGACGATTCAAGCGAATCGCGTATGCGGATCTTATTGATCGCTTTGTGGTACCCAATCCGACCGAGCAAGCCCGCTCGCATCGGGAGGTAGTTGAACATCCACGCGCTCCCGATGAGCACAAACATCTCCACAACCCCGATCTTGCCGTGTCTCGATTGGAGCGCGTGCAGACACATGGACACCGAAAGATGATTCCCCATTGGACTCGCGATAATGAGCGCGATCATCCACCATGGCGCTGAACTGACCGAGTCCCACACACCCTCCAGCCCATCGGTGGACTCATAGACAAAATACCCCGCCCCGACCAGCAGCGCGATCCCGACGACGAACATCACCACCGACCGGGTCTTCGATTTCTGAGCAGAAGATCCCTCCCCACGAACTGCAACATCCTGATCATCAGCGATCACATCAGCTTCATTCGGTGGAACAGGGGTGGGATCCATCAAGCTTCAAGCTCCGGTGGAAGTTGTGCGGGAGTGTGCGCTGAAAGTGTTCAAAGACTGGATCTCAGAAACCCGGACCAAAGTCCAAACTCGGAGTGAAGGTGCTGTAC
>JAEPQP010000234.1 GCA_017640485.1 Phycisphaerales bacterium
AGACACTGACGAGCTACATATAAAAACTTGGTTGATCGAAGGCTCGAATCGAACCCTGCTGATCGAGTCGGAGCACAAACCAATCAACACAATCCCCTGATCAGTCCGTCAGCTCCCAGAGCCCGTGATCAATCCCACCCAGAATATAAATCGAGAAGATCCCCTGCCCCGGGATCTCCATCGGTGGAATCGCCACCTCCGCACCCGCCTTCTTCGCCGCCTCGACCGCCGCCTCAATATCATCCACCAGCACATAAGGCCGAACCACCGGATCCTCATCCGCCCGCATCGGTGCACGCACACCCAGCCGCCCGCCATCAGCAAGATCCGCAGTCCGGGCATTCCCCAGCATCGCCACAGGCTCACCAAACGCAACCCCATGCGCCGTTGCCAGCGCTTCGCAGGTTTTCTCCACATCCGGGGTCACAATCTCAAGATACTGAATCACCATCGGTTTCTCCTCAAAATGAGCGCCCTCCGCTGAGCCACGCAAATCCTCGGCATTCATGCCCCGCTGATGTCTCTCAGCACTGATCCACACAGCACCAAAGAGCATCGCGCCCAGCACCACAGACGAAGTCATCAAAGTATTCAGTCTCATCATCAGTCTCCTATTCAAGCGTCCGTGTCGACACCCGATCTTCACATGCCGACACCTTCAATCCTTCCCCAGCCATCGACATCACCCCACAGCCAACGAGATATACACACCCAACGGATCCTGAATGATCACGCTGGTCAGTTCCCCATCCGCCCCCCGAGACTCCTTGACCACAGTCCCGCCTTCTTCCTGAGCAAGCCGGATACTCTCACCAAGATCCCCAACAGGAAGGTAGAGCATCCAGACCGGCGCGATCCCCGAGTTCACCCCCCGAGCGTGACAGATCCCCGCAACCGATTCCCCGTCTTCCCCAGACATCACATAATCTACATACCGCCCATCCCCATCCTCCATCGCAACATCACTGACCGACCACCCAATCACCGCGTTGTAAAAATCACGCGCACGCTCAGCATCCACAACGGTCAGATCAAGCCACGCGATTCGCCCCGTCCCCATATACCCCTCACCTGTGAGTTCGCCTTCCGGCGCACTGAACTGATCCGCACCAACCACCGGGATCAAGCCAAACGCCGCCCCATCCGGATCCAGCACACCCGCCCAGAGCATATTGCCCTCATCATCCTTCCCGCTCATCAACTCACGCCCGCCCAGCGCAAGCGACCGATCCACACTCGCCGCGACATCCTTCACCTGAATATGAGGCATC
>JAEPQP010000176.1 GCA_017640485.1 Phycisphaerales bacterium
AATGGCTGCAATTCCAATGAAAAAGCCTCGGTTATAGCGCATCGATGTTCCCGATTGTTCTTGCCCCAGTGGTTTAGAAAAAGCACCCGGCTCGATGAACCGGGTGCTTGGTATTTGTCGTCGCTGTTGGTTGATTACCGGCGACGGCGCGTCGTGGTCAATCCTGCGAGCGCGAGCAGCGCTGTCCCGGCGGGTGTTGGGATGGTCTGGTATTCGTAAGTCACAGTGATGTCTCCGAAGTGCTGGAGATCATTGAAGTCCACGAAGATGCCGTAGTACGGATCCGCGAAGGGTCCATCGAACGGGCCGTCGGGTGGATTGTTGGGATCGACGACCCAGTTTGGATCATTGTTCCATTGGAAGAAGGCTTCGATGAATCCGCCGAGGAATGTTTCGAGTGTGCCGTCGCCTGTGAACGCATCGAACATGCGCTGCGAGAACTCATCGGTGCCGTCGTAGCTTGCATCGAAGGTGAAGGACTCGGAGATATTGGAGTTCATCGTGTCGATGCCGCCGTTGTTGTATCCATCGGAGATGCCGAGGTCTCCTGAGATGATCTCGAAGACGGCGCCTGGACCGATGAATGGTGGTCCTGGATTGCCATCACCACCGCGTGGTTGTGCTCCGCCGTCCTCGGCGAGCCCGAACTGGTGGAGGGAGATGTATCCGGTGTCCATCGACCAGTCTCCATCGTTGAGCGCGGTGTAGCCGTTGCTCTGGAAGGTCATGTCCAACGAGATGGTTTGGTCGTAGGAGAGTGAGAGTCCTGTGAGTTCTCGGGTTCCTCCCATGGTGTCGAACTGTTGGAAGCTGATGTTGGTGCCTCCGAATCCGGAGCTGAACTCGACAACCTGCGTGCTGATTTCCGCGAGTGCTATCTGGCTGATGGCCGCGATCGCGAGGATTGGTATGGTCTTCTTCATTGGTTCTCTCCCTTGGGGTTTTGTGATGTGTCGATTGTCGTGGAGTGTTTTTTCATACGCCTGGTCGTGCAGGTACTTATTGAATGTACTGGGTCAGGAGATGGGTGTCAATATTCTTTAAAGAAATTTTCAGAGAATATTTAGAGAAGTCTGCTTTTCTCCTGTGAATCCGCGTCGAATCGATCTATACTGCGTTGATGGCTCAAAAAACGGGATCACAATCCGGATTTTCGCAGGACGCGGTGATTTGTGTCCGGCACGCACAGGCCGCGTTCGCGGATCTGCTGTCTGGCGCTGGTCTGGGTGGTGCTCGGCCGACGGAGATCGGTCGAATTTTGGGTCTGGACAAAACACTCGCGTGGAAGGTATCGCGGTTTTCGGATGCGACTGATCTACTCAAGGCGGTGAAGCACATCCCTGGTCCCAGCGGGGTTGAGATTGTGCTCAAGGCGGCGCAAGCGAACGGTGTGACGCAAGAGAAAATCAACGCGGTCCGCGAAGCGAACCAAGCATTCAGGACCTTTGTGCGCCAGAACGCGGGAGATCGTCGGTCGTTTGAAGCGATGCTCGCGGCGGGTGGTCAAGACTCAACGATCGAGCTCGAAGAACGGCGGTCGTTTTACCGATCGGGTTCAGCGATCTGGGGGGTGCGCGCCAAGGTTCAGTTCCTCACGCTTCTGCTTCAACCTTCTCAGACGAATCCCGATCGGATCGATGTGCTTCAACTGAGCGGGTTCCTTGGGTTTGAGCGGCTCCGGAGTGATGTGCCTTGGATCATCCGGAGGCTGTGGACATCGGATACGGCGGGGACTCAGGATGCTGACTTTGATCGCGAAGCGCTGTATCCGCAAGATGGTGGGAAGAATGCACTCCCGATGATTCCGGAGTTTTGTTCGGATCCGATCCCCGAGATTCATCAGTTTACGGGTCCGGACGGCGTGCTCTACGATGAGATTGCGCCGGGACCTGTGGGCAAGCACGGCGCGCTGACATGCGTGTCTGGAGAGTTGTATCGCAGCGCGCTTCCGATGCACTGGACTCCTGAGAACACTTTTGGTCGCTACGAGCTGATGCTGCGGACGCCGGTCGAGGCGGTGGTATTCGATGTGTACACGCATCAATCACTCACACAGTTCGGGGACTTTGATCGATCGGTGTACGGCTTGCTCGAGGATCGTCCGGGTGTTGGGCGCGGGAAATCGCACAACTCGCCGATGATGGCGAGCGAACCTGCTCAGCGGTTGGGTCCCCCACCATCGGCTCCGATTACGCAGTGCTCGCGGATCCGAGACTACAGCAGGATGATCGACTCTGCTCTTGAGCAGGCTGGATGGGATCCGGTCAGCTCGTTTCGTGGGTATCGCTGCGAACTGGACTACCCCGCGACTCCGGCGTGCTTGACGATGGAATGTCCAATCTTCGAGCAGACTGACGCAGATTGAGTCCAGACCCACAAGATTACCGAACTCCTCAAAAACAAACAACGCTCCGCGATGCGGAGCGTTTGAGAAGTGGAGGGCAGGGGACTTGAACCCCTAACTTCCAGCTTGCAAAGCTGGCACTCTACCAATTGAGTTAGCCCCCCAGGGCTAATGATCTGGTCGAATGAGATCGGCTAGATCAGGGCATGAGTGTAGCCCGCTTCTGACGATCCGACGAGTTGCTTGGGACAGAATATTGCACTTGGATGCGATAGGATCGCATCAGGAGATCTTGATGAGCACACACCCCGATACACACGCGTCTTTCTCGGCTGATCTGTACACCCAACCCGGCATGATTCGTCGATCCGCGGCGTTGATCGGGGTTCTTATGGGGCTTTCCGGGACAGTGCTGGCTCAGGAAGGATCCGATCCCGATGAACAGAGCAATCTCCCGACTTCCGTCTCCAGTGATTCTGGGGAGGCTGAGCGGGCAGCGCGTGAGGTTGAACGCAGAGGACAGCAGGGTGTGGCGGTCTCGCTGGACCTTCGTGCTCGCTACATCGCGGACACGGACTTTGACACCAACATCGGTGACATCCAGACCACGAGCTATGGCGGGAAGCTGGGGTTTGCGATCCCGATCGATGAGTCGGCTCGCCTATCGCTCGGATTTGATCTTGATGTGACTGATTACGACATCACTCCGATCAGTGGAGCGGTCGGGACGACGGCCGCGACTGTTGGTGCTCAGTTCGATACGGTGCTTGAGTACGGCGTGGACGCGATGTACACGCGGCGGATGAATGCGCAGCAATCGTTCTTTGTGGGCGGTGGTGTTGGGATCGCGGCCGAGGGTGATGCGGATGACGCGTTTGTCTGGAATGCGCTGGGCGGGTTCGCGGTGCAGTCGAATCCGAACTTCCGCTGGGGATTGGGGGTTGGGGTGTTCTCGCAGATCGAGGATGATGTACGTGTGCTCCCGCTGCCTCAGGTGTATATCGGGTTTGATGACTACTGGTCGCTTCAGAGTACAGGACCCGGCATCAAACTCAACTACAAGTGGAGCGATGAGCTCTCGATGGGTGTGATGGCGCAGTTTGACGGCAAGAGTTTCCGGATTGACGACGACAACACGCTTGTGCCGGGGGGTGCTGTGGACATTACCGGGGTTCCGGTGTCGTACTACATGGACTACAAAGCGGGTGACTCTTCGCGGATCTCGCTGTTTACGCAGGTCGGTGTTGTGGTCGGCGGATCGATGGAGATCATCAACTCCTCTGGGAACACTGTTGTGGACGAGGACATCGATCCCAGTGTATTCGCGGGGGTTGGTCTGAAGATCGCGTTCTGAAACTGCTTATCGTTTAGTTGGAGAGTGTTGATTAGCGGTCCGGTTCAGCAGGGGCTTGCTGCGTCTGCGGCGATGGTTGTGTCTCGACTGTGGACAGAGCTGGGAGTCGGTCTTGGATCGGTGGCGCTGGACGGGTCG
>JAEPQP010000118.1 GCA_017640485.1 Phycisphaerales bacterium
CCCACACCCAATCCATCACTCCACCACCCGCACCGAAAACCCGATCACTCCCCCGCCCCATCCACACCAACAACGCCGTCACCCCCACACTCAACTGAAACCCCAGCCCAAACACATCCATCGGGCGCCACACCATCAACCCAACCGCCACCCATCCCAAAACCGCCATCGTGTCGTACCGACGCCCCAGCCCCCGCCCAACCATCACCGCCACAATCAACACCATCGCCCGCACCACAGGGACCCGCACCGGAACCAGCACCCACATCCCAAGAAGCACCAAACACACCACCACCCCCTCGACCCACACCCGCCCCCCAATCAACCGAACCCCCCATCCAAACCCGGCACACACACGCACGACAAACACACACATCCCCGCCAGCAGCGCCACATGAAAGCCCGACACCGCCAGCACATGCCCGACCCCCACCCGCGCAAACCCCCGCTCGACCTCCCGTCCCTCAACCGTCCGCTCCCCGAGCAACAACGCCCAAATCACCACCTCCACCGCATCTCCCAACCCGACACCAACAACCCCCAGCGCCCCCATCGCCCGCTCCCGCAGCCCAGATCGCCAGCGCATGATGCTCCACCCCACCCCACCCGCGTTCCCGATCACCTCCGCCATCCCGCCCCTGACCACCGAGACCACCCCCGCCCGATCCTCCATCGCCGTCACCAACTCCCAGTCCCGATCCCCAACATTCCGCCTCTCCCCCCGATCCGTGCGCAGCACCCCCATCACCTCGACCACATCTCCAACTCTGAATCTTTCTTCAAGTAGCCCCTCACCCCGCAAACCCTGTCCCCTCAACGCGCCCGGCACCACCACCCGAACCACCCCGCGCGACGCGGCCCACTCCTCCCCATCAAACACCGCCCGCACCTCCACCCCAAACCGCCCCCGCACCCCCGACCACATCACAGGCTCCCACACCTCCCGCCGCCCCTCGCGCCACTCAGCACCCTCCACCACCACGCCACGAATCCGAACCACCGCCTGATCTTCACCATCCCAAACCCCCGCCACCACATCCACCCGATCCCCATCAACCACCCCGATCCGCGCCGAAACCACCCCACCCATCAACGCCACCACCGCCAACCACAGCGCCCCCCGCCGAACCCAACCACCACCCAGCACACCCGCAATAACCCCCAAACACACCAGCCCGCACCCCGCCGCGAACCACACCATCGAATCAACTTCCATCCCGATCCCACACCACACCCCAACCATCCCCGCAAACACACACCCCCACGCCCGCACCCAAGCACGCGAACGGAACCGTCCTTCTTCGCCACCACCATCATCCAACAGCCGCACGCCCATCCCCCACTTGTACCCGATCTCCACCCCCAATACCCGCGCAAAGAAAAACCGTCCCGATCAACAACAACCAGGACGGCTCACATGGTTCAAAACAATGAATCACTCAACTGAGTTTGAATCGCCCCACCAAGTTCTGCAACTGCTCTGACTGGTGCGCCAAATCACCCGCCGCCTGCGCCGCCTGCGAAGCCCCCTCCGCCGACTGTCGCGTCACCGAGTTGATCCCCTCGACCGCGCGAGCAATCTCGCCAGTCGCCGCCGATTGCTGGTTCGCCGCCGCCGCGATGTCCTGCACCATCCCCTGCACACTCTGGGAACCCTGCACAATGCTGCCCAGCGCCGTGCCCGCCTGCGTCGCCAGCTCGACACCCTTCCCAACACGCTCAGACCCCGCCTCGATCAGCGTCACCGCCGACTTGGTCTCCGTCTGGATCCCAAGGATCGATTGCGAAACCTCTTCCGTTGCTTCCGTCGTCCGCTCAGCAAGCTTCCGCACCTCATCCGCAACCACCGCAAACCCACGCCCATGCTCGCCCGCACGCGCCGCCTCGATCGCAGCGTTCAGTGCAAGCAAGTTCGTCTGATCCGCGATGTCATTAATCACCGCGATGATCTCACCGATCGTCTCGCTCTTACGCCCGAGCGTATTGATCGTGTCCGCACTCGACTGCACCTCGCGCGCAATCCCCTCCATCTCCGTCACCGTGCTGCTCACGATCTGACCACCCTCTTCCGCCTGGTGCTGACTCTCTTCAGACGCCGTCGTCGCATCCGATGACTTTGCCGCCACCTCATTGACCGACTGCGACAACTCCTCAACCGCCGCCGCGACCTGCTGCGTCTGCTGCTCCTGCGTCTGCAAGCCCGCGGCCATCTCCTCAGCACTCGCTGCGATCTCCGTCGACGCCGAAGCCACCACCTGCGTCGTATCCGTCAACTGCGAGATGATGTCATGCAGGTTCGAAAGGAACACATCAAACCAATGCCCCAGCTTGCCGATCTCGTCATTCCGCGAAAGATTCAAACGCTTCGTCAGATCACCGTCCCCCGTCGCGACATCCTTCACCATCGCGATCGTCGCATTCAAAGGCTTCGCAAGCAGCACCCGCAACAAGAAAATCATCCCGCCCCCAGCAATCACAATCAAAGGCACCGTAAACATCATCCCCTTCTGGAAGAACCCAGCCACCTGCGCATCCACCATATCCAAAGGCATCTGCACCTCGTACGCCCCGTGCATGTACCCAGGACCCCACCCCTCAAACCGGTACCCGAGCGCATCTTTCCCGTCGTAGTTCCCCTCTTCATCCCGCTCGTCGTACTTCGCCGGATCACCATGACAGGTCATGCACGACTCGTCCAGCGTGATTGCCCGCATGAAGTGCATCGTGTTGGTCTCTTCGTTGATCTTCCCGATCGTCGTCTCACCCGTCGACTCATACATCGAAGTGAGCTCATGGATCATCTCGTTCTGGAAGTCCGTCTTCGGAGCATTGTCAGGATTGCGCGCCTCGAGCGACACCACACCAAACTCCATCCCTTCCTTCTCCGCCGCCTTCGCGCCCGTGTTCCATCCCACAATCACCGGGATCGACGCGTAGTACCTCGTCTCCGAGTAGTGCGCCCCGTTGTCAATCTTCTTGAACGCCTCCTCGAGCAACCCCTCCGTGTTGACCTCACCATTCAAAAACTTGTCCGAAGCATCAATCTTCGCCTCGTCCGCCACCGCCGTGAACGCCGATGCCCGCTCCATCATCGCCGACTCCGCGTCCTTCCGGTACCCGCTCAAGAACACCACATAGTTGACCGCCACCACCATCAGCAAGATACCGAGCGATGTCACCATAATCTTGGTCGAAAGTCCGAACGAGAATCGGGATCCCCCCCGTGTGCTGCCTGTGTCGTGTTGCTCTGTCATGCCGGTACCCTTTGCAAAGAAGTCATGTTCAAAGTGCCAAACCCTTGGCTCATCGCCCACATCGTCTCTCTGCTCGCCGCCCGCCCGCCATCAAACCCATCCCAACAAACTTCCCGCAAAACCCCCACAATCACACCCCACAAACAAGGGAGAACACCACGAAAAAGCCGCCCACCATCAGGTGGGCGGCTCATCAAATCAACTCATCAAACACGATCAGGTCAGCTTAAACCCACCAACCATCTCCTGCAACTGCTCAGCCTGAACCGCAAGATCACTCGCCGCCTGCGACGCCTGCGAAGCACCGACCGAAGACTCACTGGTCACCGAGTTGATCCCCTCAACAGCACGAGCAATCTCGTCCGCAGCCGCAGTCTGTTCATTCGCCGCCGCAGCAATATCCTGCACCATGCCCTGAACACCCTTCGACCCATCAACAATGCTGCGGAGCGCCTCACCAGCCTGTGAAGCCAGATCCACACCCTTGCCAACACGCTCAGAACCCGCCTCGATCAGCGTCACCGCCGACTCGGTCTCGGTCTGAATACCAAGGATCGATTGCGAAACCTCTTCGGTTGCTTCCGTCGTCCGCTCTGCGAGCTTCCGGACTTCATCCGCAACCACCGCAAACCCCCGACCATGCTCACCCGCACGCGCCGCTTCGATCGCAGCGTTCAGTGCAAGCAGGTTGGTCTGATCCGCGATGTCGTTGATCACCGCGATGATCTCGCCGATCATCTGCGACTTCTGACCAAGCGTGTTGATGGTGTCCGCACTCGACTGCACCTCGCGAGCGATCCCCTGCATCTCTTCAACGGTATTGCTCACGATCCCGCCGCCATCTTCCGCAAGGCGCTGCGACTCAACCGAAGCGGTCGTCGCGTCCGATGACTTCGCCGCCACCTCACCGACCGACTGCGACAGTTCTTCAACCGCCGCCGCGACCTGCTGTGTCTGCTGCTGCTGTGTATCCATGCCAGCCGCCATCTGCTCGGCGCTCGCCGCGAGCTCCGTCGAAGCCGAAGCCACCGCCTGCGTCGTGTGCGAAACATCCGAGATGACACCCTTGATCGAGTTCTTCATAACATTGACCGCATCAGCGAGCCGACCGATCTCATCCTTCGTCTTTATCTGAAGATCATCGATGCTCAGATCACGATCCGCGATGCTCGACGCGTACTCCATCAACGCACCCAAGCGACGCGTGATCGAAGACGACAAGAAGAACGCGAGCACGCTCGATACCACGATCGAAACCAAACCCACAACCTTCACCGTCGCCACCATCGACTGGTTCGCATCGTTGTACTTCGCCATCGACGCAGCCTTGAACTCCGCCTGCTTCTCGCCAATCACGCCAATCAGCTCACCCGCCTGGTTCGCCAAAGGCGTCACCGTGTTCAAACAAATATCCTCCGACACACAGTACCCAGCATTGCTCCGGATGCTCACCGCCTCCTTCGCCTTCTCAATAAAGACCGTCCGCGCCGCGATGTATTCCTCGTAGTGCTTGGTCTGCGAGTCCGTAAACAAACCCGTCATCGTCATCAAACGATCCACCGACGCCTGACACGCCGTCAAGCACGAGTTGATCCGCTCAAGATGCTCGTCCTTCCCCGAACCCAGATACGACGCGATCGCGTTCCGGCTCTTGAGCAAGTGCCCCTCCGCCTCGCTCACGCGACGCACCAACAGCTTCCGCTCAGCGGTTGCTTCCAGCGCTTGCTCCTCATCAAGGATCGCCTGCAGGCTCTCAACCATCTGATCGCCATAAGGCTCAGCCACATCAAAGTACTGCACATTCGCAGGGAGGTTCTCTTCCGACCACGCCACATCAGCGATCTGCTGCTGCGCCACCCGGAAATCCGCCATCACCTGCTTAAACTCCGCGTAGTCCGCGATCTGCTCCGGGTCATGCCAGTCGGCCGACATCGCGTCGAGCTCAACAATGTACCCATCAATCAGATCCCAAGTGCTGAGCCGTTCCTCCGACAACGCCGGAAGACCCAAGATCATGTACCCGCGATGCATCGACAACGCGTGATGAATCTCGCCCTGAAGCTTGAGCGCAACCTCCACCGCAGAACTCGCCTTCGCCAGATGCTTATTCGCCTGGCTCGTCTTGTACTGCACCACACCGACCAGCAGCACCAGCATCACAATGATGAAGCCGAAGCCGAAGCCGAGCTTTGTTCGAATCGAAAAGTTCATTCCTGTTTTCTCCTAATCCTGCGAAGTAGATAGGCATCCACCGTTCTGTAGGTGAAGTCCCTGATTCCTGTCACATCGAACCACCAATCACCCCAATACACCCAAACAAGGGATGTCGCAGAAATTTGTGGTGAATACCCCATAAACCAAATCCAAATAGAAAAACCGTCCATCTACGAGATGGACGGCAAAGATCAGAATGAAATCCGCGCTCAACTTAACTTGAACTGCCCGACCATCTCCTGCAAGCCTTCAGCCTGAAGTGCAAGATCACTCGCGGCCTGTGACGCCTGCGAAGCCCCGACCGAGGACTCACTCGTCACCGAGTTGATCCCCTCGATCGCGCGAGCAATCTCATCGGCCGCCGCCGACTGCTGGTTCGCCGCCGCCGCAATATCCTGCACCATGCCCTGCACACCCATGGACCCGTTCACAATACTCTCCAGCGCTTCCCCGGCCTGTGAAGCCAGATCCACACCCTTCCCAACCCGCTCAGAGCCACCCTCAATCAGCGTCACCGCTGATTTCGTCTCCTCCTGAATACCCTGGATCGACTGCGATACTTCTTCCGTCGCCTCCGTCGTCCGCTCCGCGAGCTTGCGCACTTCATCCGCAACCACCGCAAACCCGCGTCCATGCTCGCCCGCACGCGCCGCTTCAATCGCCGCATTCAGAGCCAGCAAGTTCGTCTGGTCCGCAATGTCGTTGATCACCGCGATGATCTCACCGATCGTTTGCGACTTCTCGCCCAGTGTATTGATCGTGTCTGCGCTCGATTGCACCTCACGAGCAATCCCCTGCATCTCTTCAACGGTATTGCTCACAATACTGCCGCCCTCTTCAGCAAGTCGCTGTGACTCGATCGAAGCCGTTGTCGCATCGGACGACTTTGCCGCAACCTCCCCCACCGACTGCGACAACTCCTCAACCGCCGCCGCGACCTGCTGTGTCTGCTGCTGCTGTGTATCCATGCCAGCCGCCATCTGCTCAGCACTCGCCGCAAGCTGCGTCGACGCCGAAGCCACCACATGCGTCGTGTCACTCAGATTGCTGATGATCTCGTGCTGCTTGCTCGCAAACACATCAAACCAATGCCCAAGCATCCCAATCTCATCATTCCGCTTGATATTCAAACGCTGTGTCAAATCACCGTTTGCCATCTCCTTCACAACCGCAACAGTCGCGTGCAACGGTTTCGCAAGCAGATTCCTGAGCAACACGATCATCCCACCGCAGGCAACAATCAACAACGGCGCTGTAAACATCATCCCCTTCTTGAAGAATCCAGCCACCTGCGCATCGACCATATCCAAAGGCATCTGCACTTCGTACGCGCCGTGCATGTACCCTGGTGTCCATCCCTCGTACCGGAATCCGAGTGCATCCTTCCCATCGTAGTTTCCCTCTTCGTCGCGCTCGTCATACTTCGCTGGATCACCATGACAAGTCATGCACGACTCATCCAGCGTGATCGCCCGCATGAAGTGCATCGTGTTGGTTTCCTCGTCGATCTTCCCGATCGTCTTCTCACCAGTCGACTCATACATCGAGGTGAGTTCACGGATCATCTCATTCTGGAAATCAGTCTTGGGAGCGTTGTCCGGATTGCGCGCTTCGAGCGACACCACACCGAACTCCATCCCCTCCTTCTCCGCCGCCTTCGCGCCGGTATTCCAACCAACAACCACCGGAATCGATGCGTAGTACCGTGTGTCCGAGTAGTGTGACCCGCTATCAATTTTCTCGAATGCCTTTTCAAGCAAACCTTCTGTATTGATCTCCTCGTTCAGAAATTTTTCCGAAGCGTCGATCTTCGCTTCGTCCGCCACTGCAGTGAACGCCATTGCACGCGCCATCATCGCCGACTCCGCATCCTTCCGGTATCCGCTCAGAAAAACGACATAGTTGACTGCGACGACAACGAACAAAATGCTCAAGGACGCAAAGATGATCTTGGTCGACAGACCGAACGAAAGAAGTGATTTGGGTTGCTCTGACATTTCAGGAGTTCCTCGATGAGTTGTACTTACTGAATCGCCCCCCCAGATAGGTGGGTTGCGATATGGACGACAGACTCATCGAGCCGTTTCATCCAACGAATAAGCCAAATCGGATGCAGAACTCAATTTTGCGTCCAAACCGATGCCCACCAATCGGATGTACGCGACTGGAAGACAACTACGCAAAGATCATCCGCACCAGACCACCGCCAAGCGCCGCCGATGCTCCCACCTCGATCCGACCGCCCGCGCCCCCCACCAGCGTTCGGCACACCCCAAGCCCCACCCCATCCCCTCCCTACGACACCCCACCACCCCCCCCACGACCCCCGCTACCCCCGCGATCGACATCACCGCACTCCCCAAATCCCACGCCCGAATCCTCCACCACCAGCTCAACCCCACCGTCCATTCCCCCGCGACCGCTCTGATCAAGCACTCGACAACTCAAGCGCACCACACCCCGCCGCCCCGCACCCGAATCCACCTGCTCCCCCCGAGCGATCCCCGTCCGCGCGTTCCGATACCGATTCCACAGCACCTGCCCGAGCAGCATCCCATCCATCCGCACACCACCCGAGTTCCCAGATCCCAAACCCAAACCAGTACCAGTACCAGTACCAGTACCATCCACAAACTCAAACTCCACCCCCCCACCATCCGAAACCAAGACCGGATGAACTCCAACGCAATTCATCGCAAACTCATGTATACCATAGATTTGTGACGACGATAGACTGATCGGTCTATCTGAAGATTCGCCCTCTAAAAACACACCACACAAACCCGCAATCCGCCCCCCAACATCCGCCGCCAGCGTCAGCGCCTCGCGAGCATGCTCCGCATCGCCCGACAATAACCCCCGCTGAGCTCGGCCCGAGACTGCCATCATCAGGTTGTTCACCTCATGAGCAAACATCCGCCCCCGTTCGACCGCGGACTCCAACCCCGCCAACTCCCCGAGCATCATCTCCACCCGATCCACCTGGTCCACCACCGCATCGAGCCCAATCCCAGCCGACACACCAGCCGACACACCAGGACCACTCGGCACACTCTCGGCCGATGAACTCAATTCCGATGACATGTCCTGATGAGATCGCACAACGCCGGTATCGGAC
>JAEPQP010000046.1 GCA_017640485.1 Phycisphaerales bacterium
ACTCAAGACGGCATCGAGAACTTCAACGCACTCCCGACCGGGCTGGACTGGTCATGAAACGCAACCACACCAAACCCAGTCGACTCTCCGTGTTCGGGGACAGCATGCTCAACAAACTGCCCGGAGTCTTGAGAAAGCGTCGCAAGCGTGAAGCGAGCAAGAAACGCCGGGTCATGCTTCGGAATGAACTGAATCAGAGCGAGTAGTTACTTGGCTTTCCCTTGTGCCGCAACCGCAGCCATTGCCGCTTCGACGGCCGCCGCATCACCAAGGTATCGCTTGGAAATCGGCTTGAGATCCGCATCCAGCTCATAGACCAACGGCATCCCCGTAGGGATGTTCACTCCAACAATGTCCTCGTCCGAGATTTCATCGAGGAACTTCACCATCGCGCGGAGCGAGTTGCCGTGCGCGGCGATGATGAGTTTCTTGCCTGCTTTGATCTTTGGAGCAAGTTCCTGTTCCCAGTACGGAACCACCCGATCAACCGTGTCTTTGAGACACTCGGTTGTTGGGATGTCTTTCGGATCCAGGTCAGCGTATCGGCGATCATGACCGGGCCAACGCTCATCGGATTGCTCAAGCGCCGGAGGCGGAGTGTCGTACGAGCGCCTCCAGACCTTCACCTGATCCTCGCCGTGCTTCTCGGCGGTCTCTGCTTTGTTGAGCCCCTGGAGCGCCCCGTAGTGCCGCTCGTTGAGCTGCCAAGCGCGAGTGACCGGCAGCCACATCAGATCCATCTCCTCGAGCACATGCCAGAGCGTCCCGATCGCTCGCTTCAGGACCGATGTGTATGCAAGATCAAAGGTGAAGCCTTCCGCCGCGAGTAGTTTGCCCGCTTCGCTCGCTTCCTGATGCCCATGTTCGCTGAGCGGGACATCCTTCCATCCTGTGAAGCGATTCTCTTTATTCCAAGTACTCTGGCCGTGACGGATGAGAACGAGTGTGTACACTGGGAGCTCCTTAAACGGGTGTCTCCCAGATTCTAGCCCGCTGTAATGGTGTTGCTTGGGAGATCAAGCACCGGAACAGCCTCTGAAGAATCAAGCTGTGCCGCGTACTCAATATCCCGATCCATCCCGAGATCGATCAGTCGGCGGCCGTACAGCGTGCTCTTCAAGACCTGCTCACACGATCGATGCTTGAGAAGCAACCACTCAGCCGACTGACAAGCAATCTGAGCTGTTTCCGTCGCGTCATACCCAGCCTGCTGGGTCAACCACTGGACCATCATCCCTGCGGTGAACGAATCATCCAACGAGACCCGCCCTTCAGTCCCAGCACACACAATCAAGACATCTTGCGAACCGAGCTCGATGCATGCCGAAGCGCGGTTTGTGAGACCCCCGATCAAGATCTTCTTCGCATGACCAACCATCGACAGCGCCCGAGTCCCGTTGGTGGTGGTCAACACAAGCCGCTTTCCCGCGACGACAGAAGGCTCATATTCAAGCGGCGAGTTCCCAATCACGAATCCATCAGGAGGAACCCCGTGCCGCTCACCGCACAGCAAGACCTCAGGATTATTCTGAGCGACATCACGAGCATCCTGAACATCCGCGATCGGCTGGATCGACTCAGCCCCGGACTCAACTGCCGCGATCATGGTGGTCGAAGCACGCAAAACATCAATCACAATGACGCACTGAGTCTCAAGAGCGTCGATGTCGACATGATCCGGAAGCAGAGCAACATCTACACAAGCCATCGGATCCTCACGATACGCGTCAGCCTCAGTTCTTCGCCCACTGCGAGCGGAACTGATCCGGATTCATCGAACTCGGACGCACCATCTCGAGCAGCGCGGACTGTGCACGATTGATCTCAAGCGGAGTCAGCTCAAGCAGAGCGATCCGATCAAGCACCAGTCCGATCTGGCTCATCAAGATCTCGACCTCATCCTGACTCCCTGTGCTCAGTTCCATCGCGACATCGCGGATCCCCGGGCGAGTGCCAGTCTCTTGATCACGCTGACCGAACAAGCGGACATACGCATCTGTGAGACGCTCAACACTGCGAGGCGACAGACGATCGATGATCACGCTCGGAGCTGGTGAGTCAGGAGCAACGCTGTAGCGTTCCGTCCCGACCTCAACCCCGTTCCGGATCGTGTCCGCGGCAACATCTCTCGGTGCAAGCCCGAGCTCGATGAGCACCTGACGCTGAGCGAGGTACGGATCATCATCACGCACACGGGTGATGTCTTCATCAGACAGCAGCGTCGCGAGGTTGTCCTGCGTCGCAGGGGTGTTGTTCGGATTGTCAAAGCTGGTGAAGTCGCCGAGCGTCAGGTCGTATGCGTACGCAAGCCCGTTGCTCGTCGGTTGATTCCCGAGGAAGTTCGCGAGTGAGACACCGCCGGGGAAAGTCTCGATCGACAACCCCATGACCGCACCCAGTCCGGTGTTGTTCGCAAGAACCACCGACTCAGCCCCGAGCAATGCACCACCAGTATCAGTGAGGATATTGCCATCGATGAGCATACTTCCCGACGCGATCAACTCCGCGGCTTCCTCTTCATAGCCGCCAGCTGTGCGATCAGCCTCGTTCGCGACGCCATCGATAAATCCTCCAAGATGACCCAGCAGGGTGATGTCTCCACCCAGACGACCGAGCGACATGATCCGCAGATCACCGAGCACATTGACATCACTGAGTTGGATATCAGTTGTCCCAAGCCCCTTGGCAGCAAACTGAATGGACCCCATCGAAGTGATCTTCTGTCCACGGCCCGCGTAGATGCCCTCTGTTGCAGAGACATAGAAACGGTGTGTCAAATCAATCGATGATGCGTCCATCAACTGAAGCCCAGCTTCAGCTGCATTCGAGAACAAGAACGCGGACGCGACCATGGAGCCATTCATATCATTCCCGAAGTAGATATTCCGGAATGGACCCTGATTCGGAACGCCGTGGAATGCCGGTCCCGCTCCGATGCTCCCACGGAACTTGAACGGGGTGCGCGCCTCACCGATGCCTGTCCATACCTCGCCGTCGTACATGAACGCGACATCTGAAGCGCCTCGCACGCGTGAGTAGATGTTTCCACCAAAGAGTGTGGTTCCCAGTCCAGTATGGAAGGTCACCGAAGGCCCCGCGATTTCGGTCAACCCCATCAGGGTCATGCCGTTAAGGGTCGAGACATCATCGAAGTATGTTGTTTTGTTTGCATCGATCTCGAGGAATCCCAAGCGTTGGTCGCTGACAGAACTTGTCCCGATCGAACCACCAAACTCGACGCGCCCCTGGGTTGAGTAGATCCCGAGTGAGTTGAACTCACCGGTTTCTGAGTACAGATCTCCGGTGATCTTGGTCACACTCCCTGAACCGGTACTGCTGAGCGTCACACTCTCGCTGAGCATGACATCGCCGGTCAGTGTGATGCCTCCTCCGGTCGAGTTGAGATCAGCACCCAGATCAATGATCCCTCCGGGACCAGCGGTCAGATAAATCTCCGCACCGGTGATCGGCGTCCCACGCGATTGGGTGTTGTTGGTCACGACCACATTGTCACCCTGCACCTGGAGGAATCCGTTGCCGCCCGATCCGACGGCGCTGATGTTTCCAGCGACTCCAACATCTCCGCCCTCAGCTTTCATGATCACATGCCGAGAATCAATCGTCCCAGTATTCCACGCGGCGAGCGAGTAGATGTCCCCCGCAGCGAGCCTGAGTGATTCATCCTCAACAATCGTGGACGCTTCCGGGTCTTGCAACGGGATCTCAATCTCAACAAACCGATTCCCGAGATGCGTCCCGATCAGCACCTGCTCGCCTGCGGCCATCATCACGACACCGTTGGGCGCCGAGATCGTACCCATATTCGCGACCTCACCCCCGACCATCGCGATCAGACTGCCCTCAAGCATCCCGCGATTGACGACCGATCCACGCAGATCAGTGAACCGGTAGGTCTCGGAGATAAAGTCAGCATTCGAGATATTCCCCGCAGCAGCGTACAACGCCCCTGCATTCACAACCGCGTTCTCTCCGAACACAATCCCGGACGGGTTGACAAGGAACAGCTGACCGTTTGCCAGCAGAGTGCCGTTGATGTGCGAAGGGGTATCGCCACTGATCCGGTTCAGCACACGCGACGACGAATCGGGCATGATGAACTGGACTGTTTCACCGAAGTCGATATTGAAAGACAACCAATCGATAATGGTCATGTCGCTGGTCGTGATGGTCAGGAGGTTCCCGTTCTCATCAAAGATCGCGGTCCCAGCGGCAATGGTCGCATCGTCCTCGCTCGGGTTGGCAATCGCGGCGCCCGAGAGCAACCCGCTGGTCATTCCGGCTACGGCGATCAATGCGAGACCAAACCGGCCGCGCTTAGCGTTCATCTCTTGAGTTGTCATTCCTATCCATCCTTCCAGTATTCGGTTTTCTAGAACACAACGGTTGCCGCGAAGTGCAACCGCGAGTCCCCCACATCGGTGACCGTCGAGGTCCCCGTCCCGATCCTGGTCATAGCCATGCCATAGTTGAGGCGGAGCGTGAGGTTCCTTTTCAACTGTGCCTCGATACCAACACCCACGCCAACTAAGGTCTCGTCATTTTCAAAGAAGAAGGCGTCCTGTACGGTCACCCGTCCTATATCTACGAAGCCGGAGAAGATCAGATCCCAATCTGCGCTCCCATATGGGCGAGTTCTTGCGGATCTGAAGGGCGAACCGAACAAAGTCGTCGTCTCAGAACTGACCGGAATCGCCTTTCCAAGGTGAAAACGGTACTCGATCGTCCCGATAATCGCATGATCCCCGACCGCGATGGATTCCTTGTACCCACGCACGCTCGCAGCCCCTCCCGCGACCATCTGGAAGTTCGGAGCCAGTCGTGAACCCAGGCTGGACTGTCCACGCACAGACAACACCAGCTCATGAGCGAGCGTCATGTCGTCAATCCCACGCTCCCCGCCAAACCCCTTCGGATCCAGTAACGGCTCGAGGAAGAACGAATGCGTGAGCTGTGCTCGCACAGTCGAAAACTCGTTCTCGACATTCGGACGACCCAAACGACCAATCGCGGCTTCGCTCGTACCCGCGGCCCCAGCCCAGTTGGTCTCGAATCGAACCTCTCCGAACGCGGTATGCAGCGGGGTGCTCTTCTGGTATCGCAGACCAACAAAGGGGAGAAGGAAATCTTCCTCACCCTGGATCAGCAATATCCGGTTGTCAACTTCGATGCGTTCGTAGCGGATACCACCGAAGAGATCGAGGAAGCGTGGGCCGTCTTGCCAGAGATTTGTTGAAATCTCGGCGCCCAGTTCATACCCCTCACCTTGGAAGTTTGCGAATCCCAGTCCTACATCCGTCGCGGTGTACTTGTTCCATCGCCCATTCACCTTGGCGCGAAAGTCAGGACCAAGATCAAACGCATAGGAGGACAAGATCGCGTGCGAAGCATCGAAACCCGCCGTGATGTAATCAATCCTGAAAATATCGTCTTGGCCCGTCAGCTGACGATTGATGTACCCAAATCGCTCCTGCCAAGTATCGGTGCTGTCAGTCCCGGTATTGGAAATCCCGGCATACGCGGTCCATTGCTTGGGTTCAGAAATTAGATAATCCAGTACAACCGACCCCTGCTCAACCGATGGCGCAATCGAGACATCCGCACGGCGCCCTGGATGACGATTGAGCTTGTAGATCTCATCGTCAACGCGTTTCTTCGTGAGCAAATCCCCGGCTTGGATATCGAATCGGTCACGCTGACGCTGGTGCGCCGGATGATTCACATTCGGAACATCAACACCCTCAACACGATCCACATCCCGGCGCTCGGCGATGCGATCTCCTCGAGCGACCGTTCGGACTTCGCCCACCATCGCTCTCCAGATCAGGATCGTGAGCGTCTGATCTTCTGGTCCACGCAGATCCTCCTGCGTGGTCTGGAATGCGATCTCGTTCGGGTCCGGAGTCACCAGGTGACCAAGCAATCCAAACTGAGATTCCATTTCATCACGAACCGCCTGGATCATGACCGCCAGTGCGCTGCCGTAGAGAACAACGGTCCCATCATTCCCGATATCGCCGAGCTGAACCGGAACAATCGGCTGTCCTTCAACCGGACCAATGAACCCCCCATCAACCGGGGTCAGCCCAACAGTGAGTTGATCGAGTCCATCGAGTTCTGGAAGATCCGGATGATCGATCCCATATCCAAGTTCGATCATCGAGACCGGGTACCCTACTCCATCGCGCGCCGCAACAACCCCGGGGTTATCGGACTCAGCTTGGTCTTGCGTCTCAGGTTGTGCATACGCGGACCCATACAGCGGCTGAGCAAGCCCTGAAACGCCTATACACGCACTGCACGCTGCAATTCGCAGCAATCTTCGTTGTTGATCGGTCCAGTGTGGCACTGACAGCTCCAAGGCTTAAGTTCTTCACCACTGTCCCTACCCAATAATTAACACAAAAGGCCCATAAAATCCTCGATTTGGGACGATATTAGTGGTATCCATCTACCTATCGACAGAATTCACGCGCAAAGTTGATCACTCTCGCTGCGTCTCGGAAAGTCGCACAACTTCTCGCTCAATTCGCTCGATGGGGACAGTATGAGCTACTCGATCACATCCACCACCCGTGTATCCATTCTCGCCACACTTCTGGGCACATCAGCATTCCTCGGCGCCTGCGGCCCTTCACGGAATGCCGAGCTCTCACAATCTGAGCAAATGCTCATCCTAGAGGAGATCGATCTTGGATCGAGCCTCGTTGGATACGAACAGTCCGAGTTCACCCTGAGCAGCGGACCGAATCTCATCGCAGGAGATTGGCTCGCGATCCAGTGCGCCCAAGCGGGTGGGTACTTCGACGAGTACAACTGGGACGGATACGACTGGACACCGGTCTACGCGAATGTCATCGCGGATTACTACGAGTAATCAATCCTCAACGGCGTTTGCACGCTCGGTCATGTCCCTGAACATCACGATGTCATCCATGTTGAAGATCCCATCGCGATTCACATCGCCGTAGGGTTCTTTCTTGCCGTATGCATCGGTAAAGCGTTCGTAATCGCTGGTCCCGATCTGACGATCACCGTTCGTGTCGTACCGACGCATGAACTGATCCATCTGACGCTGGCTGATCATCGTCTCGCGAGCATCGACGCGTTCATCGACATTGAGATTCCCGTCGCCGTCCTGATCGAACTGGACTGAGAACCGGTCCCATCGCGCACGCTGCTCATTGAACTGCTGGTCCTGCATCGCAAGGGTTTCTTCGTCCGACATCACGCCGTCACCGTCGGTGTCGTACTCCTCGACGATCTCCGCGAGCCGCTCCGCGTCGCGCTCGTCGAATCGAGCATTCATCGCGGCGGTTTCCTCTTCACTCAGCACGCCGTCGCCGTCAAGATCGTACTCTGCCAAAACGCGCTGTCCACGTCGGCTGTCAAAGTCAAGGTCCGTCAGCCACGAGCGCCGTGCCGCGAACTGCTCTTCGATGCTGACCATCCCGTCGCCGTCGAGATCAAAGCGTTCGGTCATGCGATCTCGGAATGACTGCGCCATCGCGTCGCGTTCTTCTTGGTTGAGCATCCCGTCGCCGTCGGCATCGAACTGCGCGATCATCTCTTCCATTCGATCAAACCCGCCGCGTCGTCCTTCACCACGCCCGCCCCGTCCGTCGCGTCGATCCGCCTGAAGATCACGAGGAGATTCTTCCACCTCCGGGACATCAACGGGCTCTGCGGGAGTCCGTTCAATCTCATAGGCGCTGGCTCCAGCATCCAGGTCAATGACATTCGATCCGCTCGCGCTTGCGAGTTCGAGGTCACCCGAATCGCCACCCCCACCGAGGACGAGAATCCCCGCAACTCCGAGCAATCCGAGTCCGACCACACCACCAATAAAGACCTTCGCGTCCATGTTGAGCTCCATTCCTGTTTCCAGAATAACGCACCAGCCCCGGTTCTATGACTGTTTCCCAATAAAAAAACACTGTTCTCTGCAGAACAGTGTTGATTCGAAATGGCGAGAGAGAGACTTGAACTCTCGACCTTAGGGTTATGAATCCTACGCTCTAGCCAGCTGAGCTACCTCGCCGAATATTCTGGCAACCAAACCCAACGGATCTGGTCGGTCGGAATGATAAGCACCCCGATCACTGTTGGAAAGCGTCAGAATCGCCAAAACAGCACCAATCCGCTCTGGACAGGCTGATCGGACGAGATCCGATGCGTGTTATTCTGGTTTATTCTCTGAACCCGATTCCGAGGACTGCGAAACCGGAGTCGATGATGCATGGGCGGCACCGGCAAGATCCGGGTTATTCGGTGCTTTCGCAGCATCGAACTTTGGGGGCTGAGCAGACGAAGAAGTGGACTCGTTGGCCTGGACATTGATTTCGTCGCCGACCTCCTTGAGGCCTTTTTTGAACGAAACGATCCCTTGTCCCAAGCTCCGACCGACTTCAGGGAGCCTGCGTCCAAAGAGGAGCAACATCACCGTGCCGATGACGAGCATTTCGAACCAGCCAAGATTCGGGAGAAAGCCGAGTGTGAGCGCGTTGTGCATGGTCTCATTCAATGGTTCGTACCTCTCAGAGTCAATCAAATCCCGTCATTGGGACCAGAATCCGTTGGATTCCACCGGCACCGATGACTCCATATCCTCATATCGACTCTACCGGCACACAAGCCCGAAAGATTCATACGCGAGTTCAACCACATTGTGCAGCAAGACGGCGACCGTCATCGGGCCGACCCCACCCGGGACCGGAGAAACCGCACCCGCAACCTCGCAGACCTCATCAAACGCGACATCCCCCACCGTCCGCTTTTTGCCTGAATCAGGATCCAAGACCCGATTCACCCCCACATCCACGACCAATGCGCCAGGCTTGACCATGTCCTTTGTAATCAGACCGGGGACCCCCGCGGCCGGGATCAGTACATCAGCGCCCCGGCACAGCTCCTTGATCCCTTCGGTGTATTTGTTGCAACTGATGACCGTCGCTTCGCGCTGCATCAAGAGCACCGCGATCGGACGACCCACCACAACCGATGCCCCCACCACAGCACACCGCTTGCCCTTGAGGTCGATTCCCGTCGATTCAATCAGTTTGAGCGTCGCAAGGGCCGTGCATGGAGCACGCATGGAGCGCCCATACACCACATTCCCGATGTTTGCGGGGTTCACGCCCTCGACATCCTTGTCGGGATTGAGCAGCATCTTGATGTGGTTTTCATCCACATCCTCAGGGAGCGGCATATGGACCATGATCGCGTGGACCGAATCGTCCTCGTTGAGTTCGCGGATCTTCGCTTCAATAGTGACTGTTGAGGAGCCCTTGGGGAGTTCGTGGAGCGTGTACCCAATTCCCAGACTCTCGCAGGTTCGAGCCTGGTTCTCCGCGTAAACCCGGGCGCCGTTGTCCCCAGAATCGACGAGGATCGCGTCGAGCTTTGCAGGGGTCCCTCGCTGGCGCAGTTCCGCTGCTCGCGATGCGATCTGCTCACGAAACTCGTCGGCTAGTGCGCGTCCATCAATCAACTGTGCAGGCATGATCGATCATAGCCATCGAGCATCCATATCATCTCGCGTGAGTGATCCAACCAAACGAATCTCTGAACTTCGTACGCTCCTGACGCGAGCCAACGCCGCGTACTACCAGGATGCAGCGCCGACGATGTCGGATTCCGAGTTTGACACGCTCCTCAAGGAACTCGCGGAGCTCGAAGCGCTGCACCCAGAGCTCCATGACTCCAACTCCCCCACCGCTCGTGTCGGAGGGGATCCGATCGAGGGATTCGAGACCCTCCCGCATGCTGTTCCGATGCTGTCGATCGACAACACCTACAACGAGGACGAACTCAAGCAGTGGGTTGATCGGATGCTCAAGAACACCGGAGGCTCTGAGTCTGAATCCGCATTGTTTGAGGGATCCCCAGAAATCGGATTTGCCTGCGAACCCAAAATCGACGGCGTCGCACTCTCGATCCGATACGAGCAAGGCCGGTTCATCCGTGCGCTCACGCGCGGTGACGGCGAGCAAGGCGACGATGTCTCCCACGCCGCCCGCACGATCCGCTCGATTCCCCTGACGCTTGAGGGAGACTCGATCCCGGACATCATCGAAATCCGAGGCGAGGTCTATATCCCGCTCAGCGAGTTCCTCAGGATCAACGAAGCGCGGATCGAGGAGGGCGATGAGCCGTTTATGAACCCACGCAACGCCTGCGCCGGGACGCTCAAGAGTCTGGATCCCAAAGCGATCGCATCCCGCAAACTCGGATTCGTCGCCCACGGCAGGGGAGAGCTCAGCGACCCAGAGTTCGCAAGCGGACACCAAGAATTCTGCGATCGGATCTCTGCGATGGGATTCGATGTCGGTGAACACCGCACACTGGAGACCAACCTCAAGGGTGTCCTGAGCAGCATCCAGCACATTGATGCGATACGGCATGATCTGCAGTACGCGACCGACGGCGTGGTCATCCGGGTCGATGAGTTCGCCCAGCAAGACGCGATGGGGACCACCAGCAAATCCCCGCGTTGGTGCATCGCGTACAAGTTCCCGGCAGAACGCAAACCCACACGCCTGCTCCGTGTCGAGCATCAGGTGGGAAAGACGGGGAAGATCACCCCTCGCGCAACGCTCGAACCAGTGCTGCTTGCGGGGACAACAGTCTCGCACGCAACGCTCCACAACTACGGCATGATCCGCACGCGAGATCTGCATGAGCAGGATCTTGTCGAGGTCGAAAAAGCAGGAGAGATCATCCCGCAAGTCGTCGGGGTGATCCTTGATCAGCGTCCGGATTCAGCGACCCAGATCCTCCCGCCGGACCACTGCCCCGCGTGCGATGCGCCGCTTGAGATCGAACCGATCGAGGCGCACGAAGATCCGACTCTTGAAACAACCCGAAGGTGCATGAACCCAGAATGTCCCGCTCAGATCCGCGAGAAACTCGTGTGGTTCGCGGGACGCAAGCAGATGGACATCGATGGGCTTGGCGAATCCACCATCGACCAGATCCGCACCACCGACATCCCCCTCAACCACTTTGCGGACATCTTTGATCTCCACAAGCACCGAGACGCGCTGCTCGAACTCGAACGGATGGGCGAGAAAAAGGTCGACAACCTGATTGCGGGGATCGAGGACTCAAAGTCCAGAGGGATGGCCAAACTGCTTGCCGGGATGGGGATTCGGCATGTTGGCGCGACGACCGCCAAACTTTTAGCCCGGAGGTTCAGGGACATCGACGAGCTGCGGAGCGCTGCACTCTGGGAACTCATGCCCACGGCGGTCAATACCATGAGCCAAGCAAAGCGTGAAGAACTGACCGGGTCCAAAGACAAGCTTGGTGAGGTCTACGAAACGGGTCTCGGTGCTGATACCGCTCCTGCTGTCCATGAGTATCTCCAATCCCGCGCTGCCTCGGATACCTTTGATCAACTCAAGCAGCGTGGTGTGGACCTGACATCGAAAGACATCGTCGATCCATCGGAGACGATCGAATCGCCGTTCGCTGGGAAGACGATTGTCATCACCGGCACACTCGAGAACTTCACCCGGACCCAGCTCAGTGACCAACTCGAAGTGATGGGCGCGAAAGTCTCCGGTTCGGTCTCTGGGTCCACCGATCTGCTCATTGCTGGAGAGAAAGCGGGCTCCAAGCGGACCAAAGCGGAATCGCTGGGTGTCGAGATCTGGGACGAGGACACACTGATGGAAACGCTCAAGAAGTCATAAAAACACCGATTCACTCGACATATTTTCATCCACGATCGCCGATACAGAACCCATGAAGAACCTCGAGTGGAAAGCAGAACTGCGCGACCCGAATCTCGCGAGACTGATCTGCAAACAGATCAACGCATCATTCATCGCCAAAATCCGTCAGACGGACACCTATTACAATGTTGCGCGAGGCCGACTCAAGAAACGAGAAGCGGTCGCCGTCGAGCGGGGGATCGGGTCACCCGAGCCCGTCGAGTACATCTTCTACGAGCGTCCCGATGGGGTCAGCGCCCGGGTATCGAACTACAGCATCTTCACACGCGAGCAGGTCGAGGAGCGATTCGGGAAGGCCGAACTCCCCGTCTGGTTGACCGTCACCAAAGCACGAGAGCTCTTCATGCTCGATTCGGTCCGCATCCACATCGACGATGTTCACGAGCTGGGGTGGCACTTCGAGTTCGAGGTGCTGATGAACAACGACCGCGACATCGAGACCGCTCCGCAGCGTGCTGAGATGATCCGAGCAACCTTCCTCCCGGCGCTGGGAGAACCGATCCAGTGCTCCTACTCGGATCTGCTCGAGCAGCACCAATCCCTGCAAAACCAGTAGTCAGCTCGACAACCAACTGATTCAAATCTCTCACAGCACCTTGCGAGGCGGTACGAGGATGTTCGCGAGCAGGATCCCGATCACCAACGCGACGCCGATGAAGACGACATTGACCGCCGTCTCGACCCCGCCGACCGTGTCGTGGTTCATGAACGACTGCAGACTCCGGAACCCCACCGATCCGGGGACGAGCATCAGCAATCCGGGGAGTGTCACGGTCAGCGATGGGCGATCCACCGCCCTCGCAAACAGATTCCCCAGCACCCCGACACACACCCCCGCAAAGCAGACCCCAAACTGGAGCCCGAAGTGCTCGACCCCGAAGCGTGAGCTGTAGAACGCGAGGAAGACCGCGAGGACCATCGCCCATGCATCGCTCCACTTGGCGCGGAACAGGATCACCAGCAACAGTGATGAGACCAACGCCGCGATGATGTTCCAGACCCCGTCGAGTCTGGTTGGCTCGATCGACGCGGGGACATCGATCAGGACATTGACCAGTTCATTCCCCGCGGCGACACCGAACCCGATGAGCAGAAAGATCATCAGTGCGCCGGTGATGCGTGCTGAACCCGAAACAACATTGCGTGTCGCGAGTTCGGTCATGGACACGGTGATGGTCATCCCGGGCAGCAACACAATGAGCCCCGCAATGACCGCAACCCCCGGGGAATATGGGCCGATCAGGAGCGTCAGCGCCCCCGCGACGAGCGACGCGATGAATCCCGCAAGAAACTCCATCAGACGCGCATGCTCTCGGCGTTTCCCCACAAATAAACCAAGGACCCCGACCAAGAACCCGATGAACGACGATGCACCGATCTCTCGGAGCCCGCCTCCGAAGAAGATCGCGACGCACGCGGAGATGACCCCGAACGCAAGGATCTGGACCCAGCCCGGAATCGGATCAGGCTCACGAACGATCTCTTTGATCTTCTTGACCCCGGTCCTCGGGGTCATCCGTCCGTCAGCAACCGCGTTGAAGAGCGCATCGAATCTCCTGAGTTTGGAGAGGTTCACCTCCACCGAGTCGATCCTCGACAGGTAGGTCACATAATCTGTATCGCTCTCGATGGACAGGAAGACCGATGTCGGTGTCGAGAAGACATGGCACTCGAGTCCCAGCTCACTGGCGGTGTATTTCACAACATCTTCGAGACGATGGGCTGATGTGCCGTAGGTCCCCAGTGCGCGCGACAACTCGATCAGGAATCGGATCCTGGGTTCGTCAGGGCGGGGCGCCCTCCTGATTGGGCGCGTCGGGTAAGACATGGCTTACATCGCGCCGCCGTCGAAGATGATGCGTTGCTTGGTCTTGCGTGGGTTCGGTTCGGGGACCGCTGAGAGCAGCGACTGGGTGTATTTGTGCTGCGGGTTCCCGATGATATCGTCACGCGATCCCTCTTCGACGATCTTCCCTTTGTACATCACCGCGATGCGCTTGCAGACATGCTGGATGACCGCCATATCGTGGGAGATGAAGAGGTAGGACAGCCCGAACTCTTCTTGGAGATCCATGAGCAGATTGATGACCTGCGCTTGGATCGAGACATCGAGCGCGGAGGTCGGTTCGTCGCACACGATGAACTTGGGTTCCAGCGCCAGTGCTCGCGCGATCCCGATGCGTTGACGCTGTCCACCCGAGAACTCGTGCGGGTACCGGTCCGCGGCTGCTCTGGGCATCCCGCACCGCTCGAGCAACGACTCCACCCGCTCGCGGAGCTCGGCTTTGTCGGTAATCATCCCATGGATAACGAGGGGTTCACCGACAATGGATGCGATGCGCATGCGTGGGTTGAGCGACCCTGCGGGGTCTTGGAAGACGATTTGCATGTCGCTACGGAGTTTCTGGAGCTGCTGTCCATGAGCCGCGAACATGTCCTGGCCCTCGAAGGTGACCTTCCCGGCGGTCGCGGGAACCAATCGCAGCAGTGTCCGTCCGACCGTGGTCTTACCACAGCCCGATTCTCCGACAAGCCCGAGTGTTTCACCCTTCCCGACTTCAAACGAGACGCCGTCGACGGCTTTGAAATGCCCGGTCACACGCTGAAGCAGACCGGTGCGGATCGGGAAGTGCGTCTTGAGCCCCTCAACCTTGAGCAGTTGCTCATGCGAGGTCTTGGACGGATCGGAGGAGGTCGAGGTTTCGGGTGCTGCTTCGGTGGTCATGGTCGTATGGTATCCTGAAATCGCGGCTGATGCACCGCTGAGCGTCCGAGAAAGACGATGAGGGTGGGTGGTGGCGCTGGCATCGTCCGGGAACAGCGGATCCGCTCAAGAACCCCACCGCGATGGACCGGATCCACCTGACAGACTTCACTTGCAGGAACATTCACCCGATCAGGTTGACGCGGGCGAGTTTGTGACTATTCTTGCTTTCCGACATCCATGATTGAGTTCATGAATGGACGCGTCGGGCTGGTAGCTCAGTTGGTAGAGCACGGCATTGAAAATGCCGGTGTCCCCGGTTCAAGTCCGGGTCAGCCCATTCAGTTCATACTCCAACATAAAAAATAACCCTATCGAGAGGCCAGCGAATTTGTTGGCCTCTTTATCATTCAGTGCGGCTCTCGTACCCAAGAACGCCATCCGGCACAGTGTAATTTACTTGTGCTGGACCCCGAATCCATTTAGAATAGGCGAGCAGGATATCGGACTTCGATGTCCTTCCATCACGATGGATCCAGTCAGGACCATCTCATCACGAGGGGCATTGACAGTGCCCCGGAACTCAGCAGGGGTAACAACATGAAACGCTCGAAATGGTTGTCAATTGCCGCATGCTCGGCGATCTCATTAGCTGCGCACGCAGACTTTGGTCCCGGAGAATGCGACGGCGCTCGTCCTCAGTTCGAAGACGAACGCTTCCAGTCCTTCGGAGGCGACCAAGTCGCCATGGCCACACAGTGGCGCACAAGCGATGCCGAAGGGGTGCTCAACGCGTACGACCTCACCGGACAGACCACCGCACCACTCGGAGTCGATTGGCCGGTCGGAGTCTACAACCACCCAGACTGGGTCCGCAGCCGTATGGGACAAGTCTTCGGCGTTGCACTCGATGATCTCGGGAATGTCTTCGTCGCCAACACCTCCATCTACATCTCCGACGCGATCGGATCCATCGGTGGGCAGCCCGGACAGATTTTCAAAGTCGATGCAGTCACCGGAGCCGCAACCGTCTTCGCGACCCTCCCCAACAACAGCGACCCTGCCATCGCCGCGGTCAACGGCATCAACGAATCGTACCCCAACCTCGGGAATCTCTGCTTCGATGTCGATAAGCAGATGGTCTATGTCTCCAACTTTGAAGACGGCCGTATCTACCGAATCGACGCCTCTGGAACATGCCTGAGTACCTGGGACCACGCAACCGGAACCGTCTCCGACTGCTCACCAGAAGTTGGTGATGGAGAAGGCGCCGCGCCACTCGGAGAACGCGTCTGGGCAGTTCAATCCTTCAACGGCCGTGTCTACTACTCCCTCTGGGTTGAAGACATGGGCTCGCCATCAATCCCGAACTTCAATCAAGTCTGGTCCGTTGCGTACGACGCCGCGGGTGAGTTCATCGCAGGAACCGAACAACTCGAGTTCGATGTCCCGACACTCTTTAACGATTACTCAAACCCAGTCTCCGACATCGCCTTCGGCCCAGCCGGACAGATGATGATCGCCGAACGCACCATGCAGTCCGACCCAGACACCGGGTACTTCAACACCGCACCACACCAATCGCGTGCTCTTGAGTACATCTGCGAAGAACAGCAAGGCCGCTGGCTCCCATCACCAAACGCGTTCTCCGTCGGTTCCGGAGCAAGCAACAGCACCGACTCTGCCGGTGGTGTGGACTACTCCTTCGCCGCAGCTCCGGACGACCGCGTCTGGGTCACCAGCGACGCGATGATCCTCGGCACCCAAGGGGTTGGCCCGAATGTCTACGGCATCCAAGGACTCCCACAATCGGGCGGAGCCGTCGCAAACTCAATCCTCATCGACATGGATGCGGAGATCCTCTTCCAAGACAAATCAGGACTCGGTTCCGTTGAGATCTCCTGTCCTGAAGCGTTCGACGATCCATGCGCGACTGTCACCGAAGGCGAGATCCTCTGTGACCTCGATGATTCCGGGAACTACACCTACACCTTCGACCTGACCAACAACTCGGGTCAAGATGTCGCCCACCTCCTCATCCTCCCATCGGGAGGAACTACAGTCGTCCCATCCGGACTCATCACCCTCCCCTCGATCCTCAATGACGGCGACACCACCACCGTCTCCATCACATTCAACGGCGGAGTCCCAGGCGATGAACTCTGCTTCATCATGAGTCTCAACACGATCGACTTCGAAGAGTGCTGCACCATCACGCCGTGCATCACCATCCCGGAATGCGACTGTGCGCAGGTCCACAACGAATCTGTCGAGTGCACAGCCGACGGCTCAGGATGCTTCACCTACACCTTCGATGTTGACAACCTCAGCGGCGAAACCATCTTCTACTCCTTCTTCTCACCGCTCACCCCAGGCATGACCATCGACACCGGGAACATCGACCCGAGCCGCTGGGACTTCCCACCGATGCCAAACTTCGGCACCGAAACCGTCAGCATCACCATCTGCGGCATCCCCGCCGGTGAAGAAGCCTGCTTCCTCCTCACCCTCCACAATGAGGACCTCTCCGAGTGCTGCTCGATCGAAGTCTGCGTCACCGCTCCGGACTGTAACCTCCCGGTCGAATGCCCGGTTGATTACAACAACGACGGCGTCCTCGACTTCTTCGACATCAGCGCCTTCCTCGCGTTCTACGCCAATGAAGATGTCCAAGCCGACCTCAACAACGACGGCGCCTGGGACTTCTTCGACATCAGCACCTTCCTCACCCTCTTCTCAGCAGGCTGCCCATAACCAGCCAGTCACAACCTGATCTAAAAACACACGCCCCCCGATCTGGATCGGGGGGCGTTTTCATTCCAATCGGACTGGCATCAAAGATCACTCACATTCAGGGACACCCGACTGCGTACTCAGTGAGAAAGTGAGAAATATCGAAGAAATCGAACACCGTGTCCCCATTAAAATCGACACGATGATCCAAGAAGAACGAAACATCAAAGAAATCAACCTCACCGTCACTATTCAAATCAGTCAAGCAATCAATGACAACATCCCCCGGCCCATACAACACTGTCCGGAACATCGCCGCAGGGACATAGCCCACTTCATCTGGGGTGCAATCGAGCCCGCCGAAGTAAAATGGCCCATCAAATACGCTTGAGAAATCACTCGCCGGTCGTATCAGTATGAACGAATCATCAGTCTTCCCCGCTGTCGGACCATCCGAGATCCATTCCCAGTTCTCTTCTGAGCTGTTGTATTGAGCATGACCCGGAGTCGGAGCACCCAACATCGCCCCCGCGATTGCCAATGCATTCACATCACCATCAACACCTGTTCTCGGATCATTGTCACCATCAGCATTATCTACATCAATCGTCCCGGGCTGATCAAAGACCAGCGACCACCCCCAATCCGCAAGCCCATCACCATCCTGGTCAAAATCCGGAAATCCAGGCCAACCATTGTACCGTTCGTCCATTTCCGAGTTATGGACAGCAGCTCCCTGACGATCACCGTCTGTATCCCCAATTTCAAATGTCATCGAATTTCCAAAAGAAGTACCAAGATCAATGTCGGCCGTAAAGAAAGCCAGGCTCTCATCATTCGGATCTGCCAGCTCTCCCGGCAAGTCATATAAACTAAACGAGATCAACGGTG
>JAEPQP010000197.1 GCA_017640485.1 Phycisphaerales bacterium
CGAATCCCCCCCATACACAAACATCGGCGTCCCAAACCGCTCCGTCAAGCCAACCACATCCACCCCATCAACCACCACACGACCATCCACAGCTCCAACACCCATCAAACCGCCCATCACTCCACCCCCCCAATCGACATCCCCGACCCCAGCCGCTCCATCATCAACCGCTCGATCCGCCCAACCTCGTTGAGATCATCCCCAAACACCATCACATCCAGCACCCGACGCCCCGCCCTCGGTAGCATCAAAGGCACCACCCCATTCCCACGCACGCGATCAAACACCACCTCCCCACCAAACACCCCCATCAACTCTTCAAAGCCCATCCCATCTTCAAACCCATCCCATACCAACCCCGTCACCAACCGAAACGCCCCGCACCCAAGCCGCTCGCTCAGCAGCAGCGGAAAGGTTGAGGTGTTCACCCTCGGATTGATCTCCACAATAAACACCCCCCCATCAACCGTCACAATGACATCAATCCCCACCATCCCGCGATGCCCCTGACCACGCATCCACTCCGCGATCCGTACGCTCTGATCCAGCACCTTCGGATCATCCGCGACCTCGCTCGGATACGAGTTCCCCCCAAACGCGAACGACTCGGTCATCTGCTGCGCCGAAACCCCAAGCAACTCCGGGCCATCATCACGGATCGCAAACTGCACATTCGGTGAATGGGTCACCTCCAGCAAGGGCTGAAGCACAAACAACCGTCCGGCGCTCGCCCGCTCAACACCAGTTTGCAAGAAACGCAGATCATCTTCAGACTCAACACGCCACACGCCGTGCCCACCGATACTCAGATCCGACCGCACCATCACACACCCGAACTCATTAAGCATGTGCCGAGCCGTCGAGAGCACATCCCCCCGCCCCGCGACCGTCGTCGGGATAGTCGCAAGACCCGTATGTCCAAGAATCGGGCACAGGTTCGATTTGAGATTCAACCGATCCAGCAGCTCCACCCCCGGCGCCCAGAGTTCAGCCCCCAGCCGATCGGCGACCCGCTCCATCTCCTCCCCGCCCATGTACGGCTCAACCACCCACTCCCCGCCCGAAAGCTCGTCCATCAACCCATCGTCCGACAACAACCGCGCCCCGACCGTCTCCCCCTCACCTCGCGCAACCACCACCCGCCCGACCTCAAGATCAATCGATCCCAAGGAGTCAAGCCAACCTTCATCCACCTCGCTATCCACAACGACCACATCACCCGGCTCACTCAACAACACCGCTCGATGCGACAGCATCCGCAAGACTTCAGCACCCAACCCATCCTCAAGCCCATCCCCCATCCGAGACGCCTCAAGCGAATGCACAATCAATCTCGTGTGCGCTCCCTTCAACCCGCTACCCACCCAAGCTCCCCCGCACACACCACGCCGTGCGCCGACTCCGCACGCAGCACCGCATCGATCACCGCCGCCTCGATCATCTTGGACGCCAGCACCCCCACCCGATTGAGATCGCTCTCCATCTCACCATTTGCTTCATCCTGCACCGACAAGACAAACACCATATCCCCATCGAACTGGGTATGACACGGATTCACCGCACGAGCAATCCCCGACTGCGCGATCCGTGCAACAACCCCCGCCTGCACTTTCGTCAACTTCGCGTTGGTCGCGACCACACACAGCGTCGTGTTGGTCCCGAACCGGACCGCCTCATGCCCCCCCGTGACCATCGCGCGCATCGTGTCCAGCGCCCGACCGTCCTCGCCGCGGGCGCCCGCGATGATCAAACCGGTCTCCGGATCAACCACATCCCCGAACGCGTTGACCGCCGCCAGCGCGCCGACCCGCAATCCATCTTCAGTCGCCCAACCCGCGCTCCCGAGTCCCCCCTTGGTCCCCATCGCGTGCCCGCGGATCTTCCCCACCACCGCGCCGGTCCCCGCACCAACATTCCCGCGTTCAAAGTCAACCTCTGCGGATCGACACGCCTTGAACCCATCATCCGCATCCGGAAACGCACCCGCTCTCCCGATCCCGAAGTCATACAATGATGCCCCAGGCACGATCGGGACCACCCCCTGCTCCGTCGCAAACCCGCGCATCTTGTCGCTGAAATACTCCACCGCGCCCGCCGTGCACCCGAGCCCCATCGCCGACCCACCGCTCAGCATGATCCCCTGCACACGATCCACCAATCCCGACGGATCCAGCAGCTCGATCTCATGACTCGCCGTCGCCCCCCC